>DDLZ01000054.1:0-3839 GCA_002340405.1 Bacteroidales bacterium UBA2559 | reverse complement strand
TAGCTATAGTCGGACGTCCTAATGTAGGCAAATCCACACTTTTTAACCGTCTTACACAGACGCGTCAGGCCATTGTGGACGATGTGGCCGGAACTACGCGTGACAGACAATACGGCAAATGCGAGTGGGGAGACCGTTTTTTCTCAGTGGTTGATACCGGAGGCTGGGTTGTCAATTCCGATGACGTATTTGAAGAGGAGATCCGCAAGCAGGTCGAGGTTGCTATTGAGGAGGCCGATGTCATACTTTTTATGGTTGATATCAGGAACGGACTGACCGATCTGGACGATGAGGTCGGCGCTATTTTACGTCGCTCAACCACTCCTGTAATAGTTGTGGCCAACAAGATGGATACTTTTGATCTTCAGTACGGGGCTGCCGAGTTTTACAAATTAGGTCTGGGCGATCCTTTTGCAATATCGGCAGCCAACGGCAGCGGAACAGGTGAACTGCTGGACGAGATAGTCCGCCTATTGCCTTCGGAGAAACAGGCAGAGTCCGATGAAGATATCCCCCGTTTTGCCGTGGTGGGACGTCCGAATGTCGGAAAGAGTTCTATTGTCAATGCGTTTATGGGCGAAGAGCGGAATATCGTCACAGAGATACCGGGAACGACCCGCGATTCCGTTTACACCCGATATACCAAGTTCGGATTTGATTTTTTTCTAGTTGACACGGCCGGTATCAGAAAGAAAAGCAAGGTAGAAGAAGATTTGGAGTTTTACTCCGTCATGCGCTCAATACGTGCCATTGAGAACAGCGATGTATGTATTCTTATGCTTGACGCAACACGCGGTATTGAAGGTCAGGATCTGAACATTGTCTCTGTGATATTGAGAAATCAGAAGGGGCTTGTGGTGGCTGTGAATAAGTGGGACCTGATTGAAGATCGCAGTGCCAAGGTTATGAAAAGTTACGAGGAGGTGATCCGTTTTCGTCTGGCGCCCTTTACCGATTTCCCGATAATCTTCACATCGGCCACCGAAAAGCAGCGTATTTTTAAGGTGCTTGAGTGTGCAAAGGAGGTCTATCTGCGCAAGACAACCCGGATTTCGACCGGCAAGCTGAACGCAAAGATGCTCCCGCTTATAGAAGCCTATCCGCCTCCATCCATAAAAGGTAAATATATCAAGATAAAATACTGTATGCAACTGCAGGGACCTTCTATTCCATCGTTTATCTTTTTTGCCAATCTGCCGCAATATGTCAAGGAACCTTACAAGCGGTTTTTGGAGAATAAGATTAGGGAAATGTGGAATTTCAGCGGAACCCCTATCAACATTTTCATCAGGCAGAAGTAGGGTTACCGTTTCACTTTTGTCGTCACTCCGTTTTTGCGGACCAGCCATATGCCCGGCTGCAGAGGCAGTTCGTCAATCTCCATGTCGGCGCTGTACTCACCCGCAGGTTTTCCGGAAATCGAGAATACCTGTATCATCCCGCTTTTGACAGTCGATTCCTGTAACCCTCTTACCGGCGTGTCGGGTCCGTATCCAAGCCGGAAAGTGACTTTGCCGTCGCTGTTTCTGATGTTGGTCACGGGCAATGTTATGTAGCTGCCGTCATAGACTTTCAACGCCGGGGGACTGTTCATGGTGATGCTGTCCATGCCGTTATAGGGGAAAAGATCACCGCTTCCGCTTTTTACGTCGTCATTATTATCGGCAGGCAGTATTGTATAGTTTTTGGCCGCTGCGTTTACGGTTTTGTTCAGCCATCTCTCCTTCTTGTATGAGACCGACGTGACCATAAGTCCCGAAGCGGGCTGATACTTGAACCATCCCTCATTTTGATGATTTTCCAGAAGAATGAACTTGTTCTCATCGTCGGTGTCCAAGCGCAGCGCCCGGCCGGAATCGTTCAGGTCCTCAAGAGTGTAGGAGCCGGGAGCATCGGCCGATGGTATATCAATCCATCCGAGTGAATAACGTTCAAAGGCTGTGTAGCCCGATGGGGCAAATCCCTTATTCCCATAAGACCCGTAACTCATTATGCTCCAGTAACCCATACCGTTAGATGAACCGCTGGCCGTGTCATAGAAGTCAGGAAGTCCCAGAATGTGTGAGAATTCGTGGCAGAATGTCCCTATGCCATCAATAATACTATCGGAATCCCAGAACAGTTCACATGTGCAAAAATAGTTTACATATGAGATGCCGTAAATATTTTGAAGTGCGATTTCATATTGGTGGGGCCAGATGGTGTTGGGATCGGAGCCGCTGTAGTTCTCGCCATTGCCGGCGAAGATGACCCCCAGCATATCCACCTGTCCGTCCCGATCGTTGTCATAAATGGTCAGGTCTGCCAGATTGCCGGATATTATGCTGTCACAAATCTCCTTTACAAGCGTCATGGCATTTGAGGTATCCGTTCCGGGCTTGCTGGTGGTGTTTTTACCATATTTGGCATAACCGTATGCAGCATGAACGGGGCCGATAATGTCAAACGACGGTGAAAAAACGCCGTACGATTGAGCTTCAAAATAATCTTTTATGCTTCCTATGGCGCCTTGAAAGGTCTCTCCTTTGTATGTAACGGTGTTGGTGTATCCTTTCAGATTGCATAAATCCCAATATTTTTTTCTTATCAGTTCGTCATCCATGGTAAATTTCCGGTCAGGAAAATCAACCAGCACTACCAGACAGCGGGGATTGCCTTCAGTGGGAAAATCCCGGACTTTATAGCTTGCGGGAGCGGCTGCCATATACGTAGTCCTTGCGGGAGCAGCCGACATAACAATACTCTTACGCCAGAACCCGTCGGAACTTTTCTCCACAGGTGTGCCGTCAAGTGTGGTGTAGAATACACCGTTTTCGTCGCCCTGATAGACAATGGTCAGGTTGGTACCGTCGGGCTGCCGCACAATCAACGTATCCCTTCTGGCAGGAACTGCATTGCCGACAACCGTATGGAGAAGCAGCGGCAGCAAAAGTGATGTCAGCCTGAAATAGCGCATAGGCTTACTTTTGGAAAGTCTTTTTCTTCAGTTCAAAACTTTGGCTGAGGTACTTTTCGCGGACTATGGGATTGGCAGCAAGCTGTTCGGGCGTACCCTGAAAGAGGATACGGCCTTCAAACAGCAGATATGCACGGTCGGTGATGCTCAGGGTTTCATGTACGTTATGGTCAGTTATGAGAATGCCTATATCGCGGTATTTAAGCTTCCAGACTATTTGTTGGATATCTTCAACCGCAATGGGATCAACGCCTGCAAAAGGTTCGTCAAGCATTATGAATTTGGGTTCTATAGCCAGACAACGGGCTATTTCAGTACGACGTCTCTCTCCGCCGGAAAGTCTGTCGCCTAGATTTTTACGTACCTTTTGAAGACCGAACTCTCTTATCAGGCTCTCCAATTTTTCACGTTGGTAATCCTTAGGTTTCCCCGTCAGTTCCAATACCGAGGCAATGTTGTCCTCAACACTCATCTTGCGGAATACGCTGGGCTCCTGTGCCAGATAGCCGATTCCTGCCCGCGCCCGCTTATAGACAGGAAATTCCGTTATATCTTCATCGTCAAGGAAAATACGTCCCTCATTTGGGGTGATAAGACCGGTAGCCATATAGAAAGATGTGGTCTTACCGGCTCCGTTGGGCCCCAGCAGTCCTACTATTTCACCCTGTCGTACATTTATTGATACATTATTTACAACGGTGCGTTTGCCGTACCGTTTAACCAGATTTTCAGTCCTGAGGACCATCTTCCTTTCCCCATTGTTATCAGTCAGATTATTTTCCATTATAAATCGGATGCGTTAAGGCGGATTCTTTAGGGCAAAGGTAACTGAAATCACTGACAATAGACAAATAACATCTTTTCACAATGCAAAATTAACACA
>DDLZ01000055.1:14609-21985 GCA_002340405.1 Bacteroidales bacterium UBA2559 | reverse complement strand
CTGAAGGAGACGGTCCGGAAGGGTTTGGATTATCTGGACAGATATTTTTACAGGTCCTATAATGTAAGGGAGAGACCGCAGTCGCTTGGATACAGTGAGCTCAGCTACCTTATGACACGCTCATATTTTACCTCATATCAGATGGGTGACTCCATTCGTGCCGGCTATACACATTATATGAATCTGGCAAAGACTCAGGATACCCATGACCTGAATCTTTACTATCGTGCGACTCTGGCTCTGCTCATGGCGCGTCAGGGCAACATGGAGCGGGCGGAGCATATTGCAGCCACTCTGACGGAACGCTCGATCTATGAGGACGAAATGGGTCGGTACTGGCGCGACAACCGGGGCGGTCTGCTCTGGCATGAGGCGCCGATTGAGACTCAGTCTCTGATTATCCGCACCCTGCTTGCCGTGGGCCGTGAGACAGAGGCATCGGAGGCGGCCCGCTGGCTGCTCAAGCAGAAGCAGACTACCGGCTGGTGCTCATCGCCGGCCACAGCCGCCGCTGTCACGGCTCTGATGGCTGCCGGCGGCAGTGTGCAACTGGAGACCGATCCGGAGATAACCATAACGGTTGGCAACGATTTGGTCGAGGTCTCGGACTCCAAGGCTACGGCGGGCTATACCACCCGTACATGGGATGGGAATATAGGCCGTGAAATGGCTTCCGTTACTGTGGAGAGCAAGAGTCCCGGCATCAGTTGGGGCGCTCTCTATCGCTCGTTTACCGAGGAGATGGAGAAGGTGGAGCATCAGGAGAACGGCATCTCGCTCAAACGGACCGTCTGGCGTGTGGTAAGCGGACCGGAGGGCGACCATCTTGAGGAGGTCCGTCCGGAGGTTAAGCTGAATGTGGGTGACCGTGTGAGGATACAGTTCGATTTGACCATCGACCGCACAATGGAATATTTGCAGCTTTCGGATATGCGTGCCGCTACGTTCGAGCCGGTGAGCACTGCCGCAGGATATATCTACAACCTGCGTGATGATATAGGGTACTATGTTGCTCCGGGCAACACCCGCAACGTCTTCTATATAGACCGTTTGAATAAGGGCAGCTATCGCATAGAGTACGAGGTCAACGTCCAAAAACCGGGTCGTTTCCAGGGGGGGATTGCGGTAATGCAGTGCCTCTACGCTCCTGCTTTCCGCGCCACCACCGCTTCGACAGTGATTACCGTAGAGTAATACATTTTGATATGATCATCAGCCGTGAGGGAGGGGATAAAAGCCTTCTCCCTCACATTATTCTATGGGCATCCGTTTTGTTTAAAGTGGGTTAAGGTGAGGAAATAATAGAGTGAAAAGAGGGTAAGTACGGGCAAATTACAGTATCTTCGCAGACAATAATATTCCTGCGCGCATGGTACTTAACTGGATTTGGATATCGTTTTTCCTGATAGCCTTTGTGGTGGCCGTGATACGGCTCTGTATGGGTGATGCAAGTGTGTTTCAGGATATTATGGACTCCACTTTTTCATCGGCCAAGACCGGATTTGAGATCTCCCTGGGACTGACGGGCGTACTCTCACTCTGGCTCGGTATAATGAAGATAGGTGAGAAAGGCGGTCTGGTGAATACTTTTGCACGCCGGCTTACTCCGATATTCTCGCGTCTGTTTCCCGATCTGCCGAAGGATGATCCTGCCTACGGGCATATCTTCATGAATTTTGCCGCCAATATGTTGGGATTGGATAATGCAGCTACCCCTATGGGCCTCAAGGCCATGGAGCGAATGCAGCAACTCAATGAGCAGAAAGAGCGGGCATCGGATCCGATGATAATGTTTTTGGTGATCAACACATCGGGGCTTACTCTGATCCCGGTGAGCATATTGGTTTACCGGGCGCAGTTGGGTGCCGCCCAGCCGGCCGATGTCTTCATTCCGATCTTGCTGGCTACTTTTTTCTCGACCATGGTCGGTCTGCTGGCCGCCTGTCTGGTGCAGAGGATCAGGTTTGACAGGGTGCTGGTGCTCTTTCTGGGAGGATTGAGCGCTGTTGTGGCACTGATAATATGGGGATTCACAAGGCTTCCGGCGGTTAAGATAGGGCCGGTATCGACATCGGCGGCCAACATAATCCTGTTGTTGGTCATCATGGGATTTATAATTTCGGGAATAAGGGCAAAGATAAATGTCTATGAGGCCTTCGTTGAGGGCGCCAAGGACGGTTTCCATACTGCGGTCAGAATTATCCCCTATCTGGTGGCCATTCTGGTCGGAATAGGTGTCTTCCGCGCATCGGGAGCGATGGATTCTCTGGTCGGCGGGATAGGTTGGCTGGTCGAGAAATGCGGACTGGACAACCGGTTTGTGGGGGCGCTGCCTACGGCGCTCATGAAACCGCTCTCGGGCGGAGGTGCGCGCGGTATGATGATCGATGCCATGACGACCTATGGGGTAGATTCGTTTGTAGGCCGTCTGGCCTGTCTCTTCCAAGGTTCAACCGACACTACGTTTTACATATTGGCGGTCTATTTTGGGAGTGTGAACATAAAGAACACCCGGAATGCGGTGAGTCTGGGACTGTTGGCCGACCTTGCAGGAATACTGGCCGCCATATTCATAGGTTATCTGTTCTTCGGATAATTTTTATATAATGGAGATGATCTCTTTTCTGACAGATAACATAAAGATGCCGAAGCTGGACCGTAAAGCGGTACGGACCTGGATCACTGCTGTGGTTGCCGGTTATGACAACCGCAAGGTGGGCAGATTGAACTATATATTTTGTAACGACGACCGTATTTTGGAGGTGAACCGTCAGTTTTTGGGACACGACTACTATACGGATATTATAACATTTGATTACAGTGAGCCGGGAGTGGTGAGCGGCGATATGTACATCAGTCTGGAGACTGTAAAAACCAACAGTTCCAAGTTCGGCACATCGTACGACGAGGAGCTGATGAGAGTAATGATTCACGGAGTGCTGCATCTGTGCGGCATTGACGACAAGGGTCCGGGCGAGAGGGCGGTAATGGAGGCCGCCGAGAACCGCGCTCTTGAAATGTGGTAAAAAAATAGATTAGATAATGAAGAAAAGATTTTTCATGCCGATTGTTCTGTTGCTCCTTTTGGGAGCGGCAACCGGTGTTTCAGGACAGAGCAGAATGACGGAGACCGGGTCCCGTTTGCTGGATGAATGCCGGACTATGTTCGCCCAAAGAAATTATCAGGCGGCCGGCATACTGCTTGACGAGTGGGAGAGCCTTCAGCTTCAGAAAGACCGTACATATACCCGTACCGAGGAGCTGGATTACATGCATGCGGTTATAGAGGCTGAGCAGGACCTGACCAAAGCCATGCCGGCTATATTGGGCTTTCAGCTCAAATACCCCTACTCCCTCTATGACAATACTATGATGGCGCTTGCCGGCAGCTCCTATTTCGCGGTTCACGAGTATAACCATGCAATCCTCTGTTTCGAGGAGTGCGACCCCGGTCTGCTTGACGATGATGAGAGCCTGCGCATGACACGTCATTATGCCATATCGCTTTACCGTTGCGGCCGCGTGGAAGAGGGAATGCTGCAGTTGAGCATTCTGGACCTGATGCAGGAGAGGATTCCCGATCCGGATATCCAATTCTACAATGCTTATACCGATTACTATGAGGGGCGGTATGATGAAGCGTACAGGGGATTCAACAACTGCTTGGACGGACCTCATGGTGACGAAGCCCGGCTCTACCTGGCTGAAATGGCTTTGAACGGCACAGGCGATATTGACGAAGCAATGCAGACAGTCAAAGCGTTCATAGACAACCCTGCCGATGACTATCTTGCGATGGAGGCCGAGCGTATTCTGGGTGAATACTATTACAGGACAGCCGATTACGAAAAGGCGGTTGAATTGTTGACCAGCTATATGATTTCACAGAGCAAGTTTGATGCCGTATATGACACCTATATACTGGGTATGTCATGTTTTAGGAGCAACAGGATGAAAGAGGCCATCGAGTATCTTTCAACAGTTGCCGAGGGTGAGGATGATATAGCCCAGAACGCATCTCTGCATGTGGGTCTTGCCGCATTGTCGATAGGTGAAAAGAATATGGCCCGTATGGCGTTTGAGCGCGCATCCAATCTGCCGGGACAGCCCCGGATAACGGAACAGGCTCTGTACAACTATGCCATGCTTGTTCAGGAGACCTCGTATTCGCCATTTGCCGAGTCGGTAACCTCATTTGAGCGGTTCCTGAATGAATTTCCCAATTCCGTTTACACAGACAGATTAAACAGTTATCTGGCTGACGCCTATCTGAGCGCTTCGAATTATGATATAGCGCTTGCTTCAATCGACAAGATCAACAATCCGGGAGCCACCATCCTCGAAGTTAAACAGAGGCTTCTCTTCCGCAAGGCGATGGATGGATTTTCGGATGGCAACTTAAGGGACGTGCCTTCATTGCTGACCGATGTCATAGCGCTTGACCGTTATAACCATCAGGTGGCTACCGAATCTTTTTTCTGGAGGGGCGAGGCCTATTACCGACTTAATAACCATAGTATGGCCGAAACGGATTTCAGACGTTACCTTACTTTGACGGATGGACGGAATACCAAAGCCGGTGCATTGGCAAACTACGGTCTTGGTTATATTAATTACAACACGGAAGATTACAGCAGGGCATTCGGCTTTTTCGACAGAGTAATCCGGATTACCGGTGTCGGAGTCACAAGGGATATTTTGGCCGATGCCGCTCTTCGTGCAGGAGATTGCATGTTCTATCAACGTCAATACGCTCAGGCCAAGGATTATTACATGAGAGCGTTGAATTCCAACAGATCGGTCGGAGATTATGTGCTTTATCAGACAGCTCTGGTCAACGGACTCCAACATGACTATACCGAAAAGATAAACAATCTGGAGCGGCTGGTACAGGAGTATCCCCGGTCCCCCTATCTTCCTTCCGCCCTTTACGAAGAGGGACGTGCATATCAGCAGACCGACAGACCCAATCAGGCAATAACTCTGTTCAGGCGTATAGTTTCCGATTATCCTTCAAGTGATTTGGCGCGTAAAGCATCGGCCGAGATAGCTCTGATCTATTACCAGCAGGATCAGTTTGACGATGCGATTCTGGCTTACAAAGATGTGATAGCCCGATATCCCGGAAGTGATGAAGCCCGCATGGCCATGTCGGATCTGAGATCCATATATGTGGAGAAGGGTGACATAAACAGCTATCTTGAATATGCCTCCCAAATACAGGGAGCGGTCCCAATTGCAGTGAGCGAGCGTGATTCACTCACTTATGCGGCTGCCGAGAGCATGTTCGCCCGCGGTGAAAAATCACAGGCGTTGCAACTGTTCGGCGACTATCTGTCACAGTTCCCCGAAGGCGCCTATGCTGCCGATGCCCGGTTCTATCAGGGTGAGATTTATCAGGTACTCCGGGAATATGCCAAATCAATAGAGTGCTATTTGAAAGCGTCTGAGCATGTCAACAGCCGTTACAGTGAGGAGGCTCTTGACAGGGCTGCATATCTGGCTTGGTCCATCGGCGAGTGGGAGACCTCAATGGAGACCTACATACGCCTGTATGAGAAGACCATCAATGCAGAAAGACAGGTAAAGAGCCTATACGGAATAGTGAGCAGTGCAGGCCGCATAAAAAACACATCTGCGGTGTTGAAATATGCCGACAGGGCTTTACAGACTCAGCTCAGTCCGGAAAATAGGACTGAAGTAAGCTATTGGAAGGCCAAAGCCATGATATCCGAGGACCAATCGGAAGTCCGCCAATTGCTTGAGGAACTGGCAAAAGATACCCGTTCGCAATATGGAGCCGAATCCAACTATCTTCTCAGCCAGTATCTTTACGACAGAGGCGAGGTCTCGGCTGCTCAGGATAACATCATGTCGTTTATCCGTGAGGGAACGCCGCATATGTACTGGATAGCGCGCAGTTTCATCCTGTTGAGCGACATATACAAATCGCAGGGCAAGGAGATTGAAGCCCGCCAGTATCTTATCTCTTTGAGGAGCAATTATACCGAAGATGATGATATTGCCGAAATGATTTCAGAACGTCTTGGAGAATGAATAATATGAAAACATACAGAATTATAACACTTCTTGCCATTGTCTGTCCAATCCGGGCTTTGGCTCAGGAGAGCGTGGAACTGCCTTCCAGATCGATAACTGTCGAGAGTACGTACAATCCTATTTTCAGCGAGGTGGGCAAGATAATGCCGTTGCCTGAAAAAGAGTCCGCTTCAAGACAGCAGGTCCCCGTGAATTACCTTACCGAGGCCAATCCTTATGGGGAACGTATCCGTAAAGAGATGAATGTTTTCGGTCTGGAGAGTGATAATGTGAAGAGTAGGGACATTGCCGGTCTTCTGCGTATAGGATACGGCGTAAGAAACATAAGTGACGGACTGCTCGACTTCGGATGGAGAATTACCGACAGGGATTATCTGAAGGTTTCGGGTATGCTTGACGGTTGGAACTCCAAACCTGACAAAAAGTGGCAATCCCATATGTTTAACAGCAATATTTCGGCGGAATATTCGCGCCGGTTCAAAACTTTCGATGCAAGCCTTAAGAGTGGCTACGGATATTCCCGATTCAACTACAGACCCGGAGTTCTGATGAGCGATGAGCAATTGGCAGCAAGCAGTCTGTTCCAGAATGTCCGTCAGGGCGAACTGTCCGGTGCTATCAGGTCAAACGCCGGTAGTAATGTGGACTTTTATGTCAATGGCGGCGGCCAGTGGCTTATCCGTGACGGACTTGATGTGAATGGTACGGTTCGTAGCAACAAAGAGGGAATCGTACGTTTCGGTGCGGGTTTCAACAAGGCTCTTGACAAAGGCAGTCTCTCTTTCGACTACAGGCAGAAGTCAACGGTTTACCGCTGGCAGGGATTGTATGGGTGTGAATATACAAATTTTACCACTTTCACTCTTTCTCCTGTATGGCATTACTCCAAGGGTGAATGGGAGACCGACCTTGGCCTTAATCTGGATATGCGCACCAGAGCCGGAGAGCCTTTTCTGGCATCGCCTGTCATAAAATTGACATACAGCCTCAGGGATAATTTCAAGATTCGGGGAAGCATTACGGGCGGACTTGAGGAGTATGACATGAGACGTCTGGCGGCAATATCTCCCTACTGGTCCGAGGAGAATCGCATATATGACGGATATACAGTGTTCAATCTCTCCACCGGAATATTCTATAATAATCCCTCCAAGCTCTCTGCCTCAGTTGACGTGGGATATAGATATACGATAGATGAGGTGTTCCAGGTAGCTCAAGACTCAATGCTTGTCACCTCTGTCCTCAAGCAGCAGGCTGCAAGCGTCCTTTATCTGAAAGGTGCACTTGATTTCAGATTCCACGAAAGAGCACAGCTG
>DDLZ01000055.1:14041-14563 GCA_002340405.1 Bacteroidales bacterium UBA2559 | reverse complement strand
AAACCGGCCATTGATGCATCGGTTTTCGGCAGGATGACGATTATACGCGGGCTTGATGCCATGCTCACTTACCGGCTTATGGGGTTCCACAAGGTTGTGGGCGAGTCTATGCCTGTGGTAAATGATCTCTCCTTAACGGCCGATTATGACTATAACAGGAATATTTCGTTCTACACTACTCTCAAACATCTGTTTGGCGGCAATTACTACTATTATGCAGGATATCGGACGTTGCGGCCTGCAATTTTGGTGGGAGTCGTCTATAAGCTTTGAGTTATAAAAAACATTAATAATATTAATGGTGTACGGACAAAAAGCAATCTGTCCGTACATTTTTTTTATTATCGTATTTTTGTTCTACTTTTGCCGCGCCAAAAGGTTTCGATCATTTTAGAATTAGAATAGAGGAGTTATGCAGAAGAATCTGGTTATTGTCGAGTCACCCGCGAAAGCAAAGACTATTGAAAAGTTTCTTGGTCAGGATTACAAGGTAATGTCCAGCTATGGTCATATCCGTGACCT
>DDLZ01000055.1:1202-13973 GCA_002340405.1 Bacteroidales bacterium UBA2559 | reverse complement strand
CATGAAATTACTAAAAACGCAATCCTGCAGGCTATAGAGAATCCGCGTGACATAGATATCAATCTTGTCTATTCTCAGCAGGCACGCCGTGTGCTTGACCGTCTGGTAGGTTTCAAGCTCTCGCCCGTATTGTGGCGTAAGATCAAACCCTCACTCTCGGCGGGACGTGTTCAGTCGGTAGCCGTAAGGCTTATAGTGGAGCGCGAACGTGAAATACGGGATTTTGTTTCGGAAGCTTCATATAAAGTATCGGCTTTGTTCAAGATCAAGGAGCCGGATGGCAGCGTACAGGAGGTCAAAGCTGATTACAGTGAGCGTTTCAGAAATCAGGAAGAGGCCGAGGAGTTCCTCGAGAAATGTAAGAGTGTAAGCTTCAATGTGGTTGATGTGACCAAGAAACCGATCAAGAAGATCCCGGCTCCGCCCTTCACCACCTCGACTATGCAGCAGGAGGCTACCCGAAAGTTCGGGTTTACCGTGATGCAGACCATGATGCTTGCGCAGCGTCTTTACGAGTCGGGACTGATAACTTACATGCGTACGGACTCGGTCAATCTTTCCAAATTCAGCCTTGCTTTATGTCGTTCGGTAATAGAGGATGTCATGGGTGAGGAGTATTCCAAACCCCGTCAATACACTCAGAAAGCCAAAGGTGCTCAGGAGGCTCACGAAGCTATCCGACCCACCTATATGGAGAACCAGACCATTGAAGGCACGGCTCCCGAGAGGAGACTTTACGAATTGATCTGGAAGCGCACCATAGCCTCCCAAATGTCGGATGCCGATATTGAGAAGACCACAGTCACCATATCATCGCCCGATATTGACGGTGATTTCATCGTAACGGGTGAAGTCGTCAAGTTTGACGGATTCCTAAGAGTATATCGTGAGAGCAGAGACGATGATGTCGATACTCCGGAAACTCACGGGTTGCCCGATTTTACCATTGGCGAAACCCTTGAGTATAGCAATATTTTAGCTTTCGAAAGATTTACACAGCAGCCTCCACGTTATAATGAGGCTGCACTGGTGCACAAACTTGAGGAGCTTGGCATAGGCCGTCCTTCGACTTATGCTCCCACCATAGGTACCATCCAGCAGCGGGAATATGTTATACGTGAAAACATAGAAGGTAAGAGCAGGAATAGTAATGTATTACGTCTGGAGAGCGGTAAGATTGAGAAATATATTGTTTCAGAAACATATGGCACTGAGAAATCAAAACTTCTACCTACCGACATAGGAATTGTGGTAAACGATTTTCTGATGGAGTATTTTCCGGAAATCATGAACTACAACTTCACCGCCCGGGTTGAAAAGGAGTTTGACGATATAGCCGACGGCAAAAAAGAGTGGCAGAGTGTCATAAGCAGATTTTATGAAAAGTTCAGTCCATCGGTTGAGAATGCTATGTCAACAAAGCACGAGCATAAGGTAGGTGAACGGTTTCTCGGAATTTCCCCCTTTTCAGGCAAACCGGTATCGGTTAAGATAGGCCGCTACGGCCCCATTGTTCAAGTAGGCTCTGCCGAGGACGACGAGAAACCCAAGTTCGCACAGTTGAAGAGGGGCCAGTCACTCGAAACCATAACATTAGAGGAGGCACTGAAGCTTTTCAGTTTACCCCGCGTACTTGGCGAATTTGAGGGTAAGCCTGTTGTGGTCAGCTCAGGCAGGTTTGGTCCATATGTTAATAACGGGAGTCTTTATGTTTCGCTGAAAGAGGAGATAATAGACCCGCTTGAACTCTCTTATGACGATGCCGTAAAGATGATTCTCAACAAACGTGAGATGGAATCCAAGAAGGTGATTAAATCTTTCCCCGAAGACCCTGAGATAGAGATAATGAACGGCCGTTACGGAGCGTATATAGCCTATAAGGGGAGTAATTACAGGATTCCCAAAAATATGGAAGCGTCTGAACTCTCTCTTGACGAGTGTATGGAGATAATCCGGCGTCAGATAGAGAAGACCGGGTCTGCTCCGAAACGCAGGATCTTCAAAACTAAAAAATGATAAGAGTCTTTCTGATGGGATTCATGGGCGCCGGCAAGACAACGCTTGGAAAAGCTCTGGCTATAGACATGGGAATTGATTTCCATGATCTTGACCAGTATATAGAGCGGCGGTACATGATGAGCATAAGCTCTATTTTTGCCAAACAGGGTGAAGAGGAGTTCCGTCGGATTGAGAGCCGCCTTCTGCGTGAAGTCGGCGAATTGGAGGATGTTATAATAGCATGCGGAGGTTCAACGCCGTTGATTGGGGATAACATGGATTATATGCTTTCCCAAGGGAAAACCGTATATTTGAGGTGCAGTCAGGATACGCTCTTCAGACGGCTTAAGGCAGCAAGAGCCAAAAGACCGCTCATTGCAGAGATGGATGATATAAGACTTGCCGATTATATTGCAGCCGAGACCGCCAGGCGTGAGCCCTGTTATATGAAGGCCGAATTCATCTGTCCCGGCGACCGTTTGGAGTCCCGTGGCCAGATATCTGAAACAGTTGCTTACATTGAAAAACTCATGAACCTAAAATAACCGCTTCGTAAAATGAAACAATCACTTGTCATAATAAAGGTAGGAGGCAAAATCGTTGAAGATGTCGGGTCTCTTGACCGTCTGCTAAAAGACTTTAAGGCCATACCGGGCAACAAGCTGCTGGTACATGGCGGAGGTCGCTCGGCAACCGCTATGGCAGGTCGTTTGGGCATTGAGAGCCGGATGGTTGACGGACGCCGTATAACCGATTCCGATATGCTCGATGTGGTCACGATGGTCTATGCAGGCCTTGTGAATAAGAATATAGTGGCAAAGCTGCAGGCATGCGGGATTAATGCTATCGGACTTACCGGAACCGACTGTAATGTCATGCTGTCTGAGAAACGCCCTGTGAAAGATGTAGATTACGGATTTGTGGGCGATGTCAAGTCGGTCAATGCCGCTTTCCTGGCCGGACTTATCGAGCAGGGTGTTGTGCCGGTGCTTGCACCCCTGACTCATAACGGCAAGGGTCAGCTGCTTAACACCAATGCCGACACCATTGCGGGCGAAGCCGCTAAAGCGCTTGCATCAACTTTCAGGGTCACGCTTATCTATTGTTTTGAGAAACCCGGTGTGCTTATGGATGAGAACGATGAAAACTCGGTCATTCCCTATCTCTCATACTATGATTTCCCGCGTCTGGTTCAGGAGGGCATCATAAGCGGCGGGATGATCCCCAAAATCCAGAATGCCTTCGAGGCTCTTCAGGCCGGAGTCTCATCGGTCCTGATTACCAAGGCCGAGGCTCTCGACAAGTTTACAGGAACCACTATTGCCCTTTAAAGTTCCTCCCGTACCTCCTCTGACTCTGTTATTTCTGTTCCCTGTCCGGAAAGGAGATCGGCTTTTCTCTTCTCCTTAGCTATGAGCCACATGAGGATTAAGCCTGCTGCCAGAGTTGCTGCAAGAACGGCTATTGTTTTCGGGTCACTTAACACAGGGTCATCGGCATCGGTTTGGGATGTAAAAAAAGCTATGGAGTTGTTTGCCATGTGAACGAGTATGGGTACCGACAGACTTCCTGTAACAGCGTAGAGCCATCCCAGTATTATAGCGGCGGGAAAGGCAAACACAACCTGTGCGGGGTTCAGATGTATTATTGCAAATATGGCAGACGATATCAGTATTCCGCCCCACATCTTTCCGGTCTTTCTCCACATATCCTTCAGTATTATGCGGCGCATCATGACCTCTTCGGATAGAGGGGCCAATATACATATTGCAATGAAACCCCAGACCGACGACAAGAGACCTTCCATNNTGCTCAAGCAGGTCGGGAATATCGAATTGCGCCTGAATTATATTAATGGCGTAGAAAAGGCTTATTCCGCCCGCCACCGACATAATCAGCGTTTTCGCCTTTGGAACAGGCTTAACCGTTTCGGAAAGTCTGAAGTATTTCAGGAGTCTGAAAATGAGCAGCGATAAGAGTTGGGCTAATATAAGGGTAATCAGGGTCATGTAAGTTCCCCTCTCTTCCATACTCATATCTGTAGCCTTGGCAATAGGAAATATTATGAGAAAAGCCGGTATCATGCAGAGGAATTGCAGGGCCAGCCATATCAGCAGAGTGGTTAATGTCTTTCTCTTTTTTAACATTGTGTACCTGTGTTTTTAGTTTATGATTTAGAGTATATTCTCTTTTCTAAACGCCTCCCTTACCATGCTGCGGTCAATCTCAAGCTGTGCGGCCAGACTGCGGGGTGAGTCAAAGCGGCGTTCCGGCCGGAGAAAATCGACAAACTCAAGGGTGAGCTTCTGAAAGTATATGTCGCGGTCAAATCCCAGCAGATGGGCCTCAATGGTGCGTGCATTGCCCTCAAAAGTGGGACGGTAACCTATGTTCAGCATGGCGGGCAGGGTCTCGTCGTTGACGGTGGCGAGCGCCGAATAGACCCCGTCGGCAGGGATCTGCATATATTCGCAGTAAGGACCCAGATTGGCGGTAGGAAACCCCATTTTACGTCCATTATGCAGACCGTGTATTACGGTACCGCTAATGGTGTAGCGGTATCCCAGCATGGCATTTGCCTCCTTTATGCGGCCTGCTTCCAACTCCCGGCGTATGCGCGAACTGCTTATGGGAATACCTTCATGGAGATAGGCATCTACCGCAACCACCTCCATTCCGATTTTCTCTCCGATACGTATGTAGTCGGCTGTTACAGTATCCGGTTCGTGTCCGAAACGGTGGTCATGGCCCACCAGGAGTGTCTGCACGCCCAGCCGGCTTTGCAGAAAATCGGACATAAAAGACTCGGCGCTCATCTGCGCCAGTGCGGTTGTGAAATGGAGCGGGAAGCAGAGGTCAATGCCTGTGCCTTCAAGCATTTGCATCTTCTCCTTGGGACTGGAGAGCAGGCGTGGACGGTAGTCTGATTGCAGAATCTGTCGCGGATGCTCCGGAAAGGTCACGGCCATACTCTTCAGGTTCCGGCTTGCAGCCACGCTCTTCAGTTGCTCCAGCAGATAGAGGTGTCCCTTATGCACACCGTCAAAGAAACCCACGGTGGCGGCATATCTCTCCTTATATCTTCCGGTAATGTTATCGCTCATCAGGCAAGATACTTATTGGTTTGGATTTTGCGCAAAATTAATCATTTTTCGCCTCAAAACTTTGCATTTTCATTAACATGGACTACTTTTGCAAGCGAAAATGATTCCCTTTCAAGGTCGATGATTTTTCTTCGGGCTTTTAGCTCAGTCGGTTAGAGCAACAGACTCATAATCTGGAGGTCCTAGGTTCAAGTCCTAGATGGCCCACAGTCGTCCAAACGGGCGACTTTTTTTTGTGTCCTGTAATTTTAGATTTTTGACCTTATTGGTCGAAACTGATGGCTCTTGGATACGGCTCTCTTTCTGTTGCTATCTTATCGCTAACCAATTGATATAAAAAAGTGATGTCATGGACCTCCTTAACAGAATCGCCGATAATTTTGTATCTTACAGTACCCTTATCGTAATCAATCAAACAATCGGAAGGGTGAAGATGCTCTATCCCAATAATGCCTGAAGAGGGAACAGATATGTTTATTTCGGTAACACTTTCATCACATATGAAATATTCCATTTCGTCAAAACAATATTGGAACCATTTTTGCAACCCGGTCGCCAAATTATAACTTGGAGAAGTACGATAACTAATGCGTATTTTGTATGAATGACCTATTTCAAATTGTGCCCAATAAGCAAATGTACTTGAATAATTGAATCTCTTTTCCGGATTGTTTGACTCCAGGTATTCTTTTCTCTGCAGTTCCAACTGTCTGATTGCATTTTCTGCTGCCTGCCTATTTTCTTTTGACGGATAGTGCATATACTCGCGAAAATTATCTTCGTCAGTCATCTTTACTCCACCGTATAATAGGTTGACACTATCAACCCGTTCGTTGTATAAGAGCCATGACAATTCTGCCGAAAGATTCATCCTCTCTGCTTCTATGGAAAACCGGTTGTATTCGTAAGTGAAATGTATATTGTCGTTGCTTACTTTCTCGCCATTAATATATATATCCCACAGTGTATCTTTTTTGAGTTTAATTTGATTTTTTGAATATTCCCGGAACCATCCAAAATCCGGCAACAATAATCTAATAGGATGTAAGCAGGAAATATTGGTCACATAATAGACAATATCCATACGTGTAGAATCATTGTATATTTGGGAATCAATAATGCAACTGTCTAATCTTAGTTCTTTGTCTTGGAGAAAAGTTATGCCCTTATGTGCATTATATAGTGTAGGTGACTTTTCTGTCTGCCCATATGAGAATCGGCCGCCCAACACCAAAACAGCCAACGGTATTGTGATAAACATCTTTCTTAGTTCCATATCAGTATTGAATTATTTAATAAAATATTGTAAGCAACACTTTCAGGCGAGTCCTTGTCCATGCCTGTCTTGTTGCTTTTATTGTTATTCTAAGCAATAATTGGCAGTAAACTGACAGCAGAGGGTGATTTCATCATAAGGAACCGGTGCGTCAGGGTCTGAATTTTTATCATTAAGCCAATGCAAATACTTCACCGCTTTTACAGGAATCTCCAACTTGAAATTTACCTGTTTTTTGGTGATTTCGTAATCGGATACCGGGATGCTGAAACAAACATCCTCTTCGGTCATGCAGATATAATCCATGGGGATATCCAGAAAGCCTCCGGCATTACTTTTTGCATTCATTCTGCTTAAGCATGAAGATTCCTCCTTTGTGGCAGTCTGAATACGACCATATCGCGGATGAGTTGTAACAATAGGAGCGAGGTTAGTACCGGCTTTGTAACCCGCAAAATCCTTGTCGGCAGTCAGTGACAATCCGCCGCAATAGAGAACGGTTCCTATTGAAAAACGCCAGTTACCATACAGGGCGAAATATGATTCTTTGAAATCCTGATAAACTGCATCATACTCTGACCTTACATTTTTTGCTGTTTCACCAAACTGGTCAAACAATTCATCTGAAGGGATTTTTCTCCAATAATTGGCTCCCCACATATAGCGTTTAAGCGGATCTTTTTTAGTAGATGTCCAATCCATGGTAAATCGAAACACAAAGAAGCTGTCTTCGATCTGCTGCCCCAAACCATCGGGCACATAATACGACAATTTGCCGCTGTTAAGACACTCGCCTGTAAGAAAAGTATAAACGAAATCATCGGGTGTGCCTTGATACCAGCCTAATTTATCGTATATTTTTTCACAAGACGAGAAAAAGAAGAGCATCAAAAAACAGACTGGCCAAACAAACTTATATCTCCTAAACATTTAATTATAAATTTTTTATAAACTGCTCTTTTAGGACAGCCTTAATTTAGACTTACAAATATAGTTAATTATCTGTATTTTATATATTGATTGCCTTTTAAAATAATGCAAATAGCTGTAAAAAGGGAGAAAAAGGCAGGGTTGTTGATAATACGGCAGGGCTTGTGGCTATGATTTTGCGACTTTTTCCGTATCTTCGCTAATTGAATTTTAAAGGATAAGATGTCAGTAGAGAAGATATCCGTTGTTCCGGTAAAAACCGGCAGACAGTTGCGCTGGTTTGCCCGATTCAATGTCCGGCTATACAAGAACCATCCATACGCTGTTCCCGACCTTATTGGAGATACAATAAACTCCATGAAACCCTCGCGGAACGCTGCGTTCGAGTTTTGTGAAGCGCAGCCTTTCATTGCGCTTATGGGCAACAGGATGGTGGGTCGTGTGGCGGCTATTATAAACCATAAGGCCAATGAGGTCTGGAATGTGAAGACGGTAAGGTTCGGGTGGATTGATTTTATTGATGACATACGGGTGTCGGAAGCTCTGCTGAATGCGGTGGCCGCATGGGGCAGGGAGCGCGGCATGGACCGGATAGAGGGCCCTTTCGGATTCACCGATTTTGATCCTGAAGGTATGCTGACCGAGGGCTTTGACAGAATCGGCACAATGGCTACCATTTATAACTACCCTTACTATCCGCAGCATATGGAGAGGTTGGGACTGCAACCGTCGGCCAAGTGGGTGGAATGGCTCGTTCCCAGTCTTCTTCCGGGTGACGGCGTTCCGGAAAAGATGGCACGCATTAGCAATGTGGCAATGCAGCGCTATAACCTGCATCTGGCATCTTTAAACCGGAGCAAAAGACGGGAGGCACGGAGATATGCACATAAGTTGTTCCATCTGATAAATGAGGCGTACGCACCGCTCTATGGTTATTCGGCATTTTCCGACAGACAGATAGACGATTATGTCACCCGGTACCTTCCGCTTCTGGACAAAAGACTGGCGGTGCTTGTGCTTGACAGCAAAGATGAGCTCGTGGCGGCTACCCTTGCCATGCCCTCCATAGCGGTTGCGTTGAACAAGGCACAGGGCAGGCTCTTCCCATTCGGATGGTGGCACATACTCAAGGCTCTCAAGTGGGGTCACTCCAACTTGCTTGAGATGTTGTTTGTGGCGGTAAAGCCCGAATATCAGAATCTGGGAGTAAGCGCCATACCGTTCAGCGAGCTTACGGCATCGGCTGTTGGGATCGGATACAATCTGGGCGACAGCAATCCTGAACTGGAGACCAACAACAAGATACAGTCGCACTGGGCATATTTCAAGGGAGCTGAGATTGTCCGCCGCAGAGCTGTATTCTATAAGATGATATGATTAACTTTGGCACGAAAAACAACTTATAATTGATTTGAATTCGGATAATATATGGCAGAGACGAAAGAGTTATTAAATACTGTGACACCTGAAGTGCAGTACGATGAGGATAATATACGCCACATGGACGATATGGAGCATATCCGTACCCGTCCCGGTATGTATATAGGAAAATTGGGTGACGGCTCTCAGGCCGATGACGGTATATATGTTCTGCTCAAAGAGGTAATAGACAACAGTGTAGATGAGTTCCGCATGAATTGCGGCAAGCGCATCGAAATAACCCAGGATGAGTTGGGCAGGATCACGGTGCGTGACTATGGCCGCGGCATTCCTCTCGGCAAACTGGTTGAGGCGGTAAGCATGCTTAATACCGGCGGTAAGTTTGACAGCAAGGCCTTTAAGAAAAGTGTGGGTCTGAATGGTGTAGGTCTCAAGGCTGTGAACGCCCTGAGTGTGCACTTTGAGGTAAGCAGCCACCGTGACGGCCAGGCGCGCACGCTGCATTTTGAGCGGGGCGAGCTTAAGTCCGATGAGACTGTTCAAAGTCGCGATGAGAGCGGTACCGGCGTGACATTCGAACCGGACAGCCAACTCTTTAAGGGTTATCAATTCCGTCCGGCCATAATAGAGACGATGCTGCGCAATTACACCTATCTGAATACCGGTCTTACCATAACCTATAACGGTCAGCGTTTTATGTCCCGTAACGGGTTGGAAGACCTGCTTGGCGAGCGCATGAGCACTCAGAGCCTCTATCCTATAATTCATCTGCAGGGAGCGGACATAGAGATAGCTTTCACCCATACCAACCAGTATGGCGAGGAGTACTATTCGTTTGTAAACGGCCAGTACACATCGCAGGGAGGAACTCACCAGAGCGCTTTCAAGGAGCATATTGCCCGTACCATTAAGGAGTTCTTCGGCAAACCGTTCGAGCTGGGCGACATCCGTAACGGACTGGTGGCTGCCATTGCGGTGAACGTGGAGGAGCCGGTCTTTGAGAGCCAGACCAAGATCAAGCTGGGCTCCACCACCATGAGTCCCAACGGAGGTCTGTCGCTCAATAAGTTTGTGGGTGATTTTATAAAGAAGGAGGTCGATGACCTGTTGCACAAGGAGCCCGAGGTGGTCGATGTCATACTCAAGAAAATCCTTGAGTCCGAGAAGGAGCGAAAGGAGATAGCAGGCATAACCAAACAGGCCCGTGAGCGAGCCAAGAGGGCCAATATACATAACCGTAAGCTGGCCGACTGCCGTATCCATCTTAACGACCCTAAGGGCGACCGTCAGGAGGAGAGCAGCATATTCATAACCGAGGGAGATTCGGCCAGCGGCTCCATAACCAAGAGCCGTGACGTCAATACCCAGGCTGTGTTCAGTCTCAGAGGCAAACCTCTGAATACCTACGGCCTGACAAAAAAGGTGGTATATGAGAATGAGGAGTTCAATCTGCTGCAGGCGGCGCTCAATATTGAGGACGGGCTTGAGGACCTGCGCTACAACAAGATAATTGTTGCCACCGATGCCGATGTGGACGGTATGCACATACGTCTTCTTATGATAACCTTCTTCCTGCAGTTCTTCCCTGAACTGATAAGGAAAGGTCACGTATATATCCTGCAGACCCCGCTTTACCGCGTGCGTAACAAGCGCAAGAAAAAGAAGGGTGCCGCCGGCCACGTGAAGGGCGTTGTAACCGAGAAGGGCGAGTTCGAGACCATCTACTGCTACACCGACGAGGAGCGCCGTCAGGCCATAGAGAAACTTTCGCCCAATCCCGAGATAACACGGTTTAAGGGACTTGGCGAGATATCGCATGACGAGTTCAAAAACTTTATCGGTCAGGACATGCGTCTGGAACTTGTAACTCTTAGAAAAACCGATGCTGTCGATGACCTGCTCTCGTTNNTCTGGTAGTGGAGGAGGATATTGTAGAGAATGAAGAGGAATAGGTGCTGCGGGATTTAGGTGTTACAGAGTATAAGTTTACAAGAGACAGATATTACGAAAGACAAAAACTATAAACCTTAGGTAGTATGAAACTGCTCTTTCCCGGGTCATTTGATCCGTTTACAACAGGTCACGCCGACCTTGTGGAACGCGCCCTTAAGGTAGCCGATGAGGTGGTTATAGCCATTGGCATAAACGAGAACAAGCGAGCATTGTTTACTGTTGATGAGCGTAGTCAGGCCATTGCTGCCTATTACAGCGGAAATAGACGTATAAGAGTAATAACATACAACGGCCTTACGGTCGATGCACTGCATATGGCCGGTTGTGATGCCATATTGCGCGGAGTGCGTTCGGTGACCGACTTCGAGACAGAGCGTGAAATGTGTGACGTGAACCGCGCTATAGGCGGAGCCGAGACATTGCTGCTTGTGGCCGACCAGTCACTGCAGCATGTGAGCAGCAGCCTTGTACGTGAGTTGCTTTTGTTCGGCCGTCCGGTTGACGGTCTTATAATAGATACATTCAAACCATTTTTAAAAGCATGAAACTCAGACATATTCTCTTTTTTTTAGGACTGTTCCCCTTGACATTGGCAGCGCAGCCCGGCATAATGATGCAGCCGCAGCCGCAGTTGCAGCCTCAGCCTCAGCGCAGAACAACTGTCATTGATGAGCAGATTCAAAAACTGCTGATAGCCGGAACAGCAATTTCAAGTCTTTATGTTGAGGACGTTGATCAGAGCAAGCTTGTGGAGAGCGCAATAAAAGGCATGCTTGAGGAGCTTGACCCGCATTCCACCTATCTGACTCCCGAGGAGAATGACAAGTCCAACGAGACTCTTATGGGCTCTTTTGACGGCATAGGAGTACAGTTCAACATGATCGATGATTCCCTTTTCATAGTGCAGCCCATACCTGACGGTCCTTCCGAGCGTGCCGGCATACTGGCAGGCGACCGTATAGTGACCGTTAACGATACTGCCATTGCGGGCGTGAATATGTCTCAGGAGAACATTATGAAGCGTCTGCGCGGACCGCGTGGTACCGAGGTTGTCCTTGGAATAGTGCGTCACGGAGTTGGCGATGTTATCAGCTTTACCATTGTGCGGGACAAGATTCCCGTCAATTCGGTCGATGCCGGTTATATGATAGCCCCCGGTGTGGGATATATCAAAGTCTCCAATTTCGGCGCAACTACGGTAGAGGAGTTCGAAGGGAAACTGCAGGTTCTTCGTGAGCAGGGCGCCCAATCACTGATCCTGGACCTGCAGGGGAATGGAGGCGGTTTTCTGATGGCTGCCGTGGGCATTGCCAACGAATTTCTCGGCCGCGAACAGTTGGTGGTATATACGGAGGGCAGACGTTCACCCAGAAGCGGTTATGTAGCCGATGGCAACGGAGCTTTCAAGACCGGCAGACTGGTGGTGCTTATTGATGAGTTTTCGGCATCGGCCAGTGAGATTGTATCGGGAGCAGTACAGGATTGGGACCGCGGTACCATTGTAGGTCGCCGTTCATTTGGAAAGGGACTTGTACAGCGTCCTCTGGAGCTGCATGACGGCTCTATGATAAGGCTTACCGTGGCCAAATATTACACGCCGGCAGGCCGTTGCATCCAGAAACCCTACGGTAAGGATGTAGATTACGGCGAGGATATAATGGAACCTCTCAATCACGGTGAACTGACCAACAGAGACAGTATTCACTTCCCGGATTCGCTCAAATTTCACACCATGGTAGAGAAACGTGTGGTCTATGGCGGAGGCGGGATCATGCCGGATATATTTGTGCCGCTGGATACCAACCGTACCAACCAATACTACCGTAACCTGACGGCCAATAATGTAGTACTCAGGACCGCCATGCAATATATTGAACGGAACCGTCGTGCATTGCAGCGCCAATATAGGGATTTCGATAGTTTTAACCGCGAATTTGAAGTCGGGCAGGAGCTCTTGGACCTGCTGCTCTCCAAGGCTTCGGATGCAAAGGTTGAGTACAATCATGACGAATACGTGCATTGTCTTCCCATTTACAGGACCCAACTGAAGGCTACTATAGCCCGCAACCTGTGGGGCATGAACGAGTATTATCAGGTCATACAGACGCTTGATGAGACGGTCCAGCGTGC
>DDLZ01000055.1:0-1193 GCA_002340405.1 Bacteroidales bacterium UBA2559 | reverse complement strand
AAACCGAACAAACCAATAATTATTAATCAATAAAAGTTTTTTTATGGCAAACGAGAACAAGGGTTTTTACAAACTCAACTGGCTGCAACGCATCGGATTCGGTTCCGGAGACCTTGCCCAGAATCTTATTTATCAGACGATCAGCATCTACCTGCTGTTCTTCTATGTTAATATCTATGGACTCGATGCGGGCGATGCCGCTGTGATGTTCCTTGTAGTAAGGTTGATTGACGTACTTTGGGACCCGATTGTGGGTGCATTTGTGGACAAACGCAATCCCAAGTGGGGAAAGTACCGTTCATATCTGGTGTTGGGCGGTATTCCATTGACAGGATTTGCCATCCTTTGTTTCTGGGATGGTTTTGCTCCCTCGCTGGCATATGCCTATCTGACATATGTGGGCCTTTCAATGCTCTACACCCTGGTCAATGTTCCCTACGGAGCTTTGAATTCATCGCTTACCCGCGATACCGATGAGATAACCATTCTTACGGCTACCCGTATGTTTATGGCTAATTTAGGCGGACTAGCCGTTTCGGCCGGTATTCCTATCCTTGTCTCCTATATTGCCGGTGTTGCCGAGCTTCCCTTCAAGACAGCTCTCTTTATGGGTCTCGGTTCGCTGCCTGCATTCATATTCATGCCACTTGTGCCGGCAATTAAGAGGAAAGTGGGAAAGAAGAATATGTTCTATATATTCCTCTCGGTGGCAATATTCGGTATGGCAATGCTCTATATAATAAGCAAGTTGGATCCCATGCATGAGCATATGACACTCATCTATATTGCACAGTTCATCAAATCAACGGGTGTAATCGTAGCCACAGGTTATATGTGGGCATTGGTTCCTGAAGTGATTTCATACGGAGAATATACCACCGGCCGCCGTATCTCAGGTATTGTAAATGCCCTTACCGGTATATTCTTCAAGGCAGGTATGGCTCTTGGAGGTGTGATACCTGGCTTGATATTGGCTTGGACAAACTATAATGCTGCCGAGGAATCACAGGATTTCCCAAAAGACAGCCACGCCTGGTTTATTGCCATGATGATATATGCATTGGTGGGTCTGGTGTTGCTCATATTCTGCTTTACACAGTGTAAGGAACGTGTTGTCATGGATGAAAAAGAGACTGAGAATGTCAAGGTCAGCGATCTCTGGATGGAGTTTATCCGCAACAGACCGTTACGTA
>DDLZ01000041.1 GCA_002340405.1 Bacteroidales bacterium UBA2559 | reverse complement strand
CCTTATTATCACTTTGCGGCCGTTAATGATGTTTATTCCCGGCGCCGGTTCTGACAGTTTCTGACCGATCATATTATATATTTCCTGACTTTCCGATTTGTCGGGAAGCACATCTTCCACCGAGGTTTTGGTGTCGTAACCCATCCTTTTAAGAAGAGAGTACATCTTCTCCCCGTAACGCTTGCCCAACATACGATAGCCTTCGGCCGAAAAGTGCAGATTGTCAGGTCCTGCCGGACATCCGGCCGATGAAATCAGATGATAGTTGACAGACCTGCCGGCAAGTTGGGCAATGTGGTAGTTGGCGCCGGCACAGACTCCGTTCTGGTCGGCATTGACAACCTCGCCTATAAGGAAAGGTGCTTCCGATGCCTTCAGGCCAAGGTCCTGAATTATATTTTTGTAAACATTCTGCGCTGCATCCACCCAACCGGTATTATAGGCATCGGTCTCACCCTGATGCATGAGAACACCTTTTATCACACCTGTTTTCTGCGCCTCTTGAGCAAGACTAATGAGCCTTCCGTATGGGTCATTGTCATATTCGGCGGCAATGTTCTGCATCCAGCCTGCGGCATTTTTTATATAATCGGCGCAAAGGCTCTGATCGAAAATCTTTATGGAACAGCCGGCTACGGCCACCACAATTACCCGAATTCTATATTTGGTATCAAGACTGTCAATCAGATAACGTCCAAAATAGTCAACCGGCGTAAGACCTGTGTTGCGTCTGCACAAAGGCGGTGTAGCAGAGGCCCATTTCCCCATGTTCGCTCCATCGCTGTTGGCTGCGTACATCTTTTGGAAACGGTAGCTCACACCGGTTTTGTCCCGGCTCTCAGGTTGAGCGTTGCCCTCCATGTTGGACTGTCCGAAACAGAGGAAGACAAGATTGTTTTCCGAGAAAGGCGCGGTCTGTGCTTTACATAAAGCCAATCCCGCTGTTGACATAACCATAGCGACCAGAAATACCTTTAAAGTAAAATTTTTCATAATGACTCAAATATATCGTTATGCAAAAATAATCCAATTCGATTAACAAACGCAAGCAGCAAATGAAAGAATTACTACTTTTGCATGAAACAATAACAATAGCGCTATGAAACAAATTCTTGCAACAGCTATGATCTTTTCCTTTTTCGGACTTTTTTCCTGCATCGGAAAAAGCGCTGACTTAAGACCGGATGGCTTTTTAGAATCTCTGAACAGCTCTAATGACATCCGGATCATTGATGTTCGGACACAGCCGGAGTATGAAGAGGGACATCTTCAGTATGCAGTCAACATAGACTGGGATTCCGCTAATTTTATAGATAAGGTACGGAATACATTCGACAATAAATCTCCCCTTTATCTATATTGTCGTACCGGACGCCGCAGCGCTGCCGCAGCCTCTGCTTTGAGAAGAGTAGGATACGAGGTCTATAATCTGGCAGGCGGATATGTTGCATGGCTGGCCGAGGGCAAACCTGTAACCCTGTACAACGTAATGACCTTTAGTGCCGATGACGGCTCGCAGGTCAACATTACATTTATAAAACATGCCACCATCTCCATACGCCACAAGGAGATATCAATCCATATTGACCCTGTAACAGAGCATGGCAAACATACCGACTATGCTGCGGAGTTTCCCAAGGCCGATGTCATCCTGGTCACGCACGAACATGGCGACCATCTGGATGATGCTGCCATCACTGCCCTGACAGGCGACAAGACACTCTTATACCTAAACCAGTCGAGTCATAATGCCATAGGGAAGGGCACAGTGATTGCTAACGGCGAGAGCGTGGAATTGCCCGGAGGAATAAAACTGGAGGCGGTACCGGCCTATAACATAACTCCCGAGAGGAATAGATTCCATCCCAAAGGAAATGGCAACGGATATGTCCTGACCATAAACGGACTGCGCGTGTATGTTGCCGGCGACACCGAGGAAATCCCTGAGATGGCCTATCTGAAGGATATCGATGTGGCATTCCTGCCTGTCAACCAGCCCTACACCATGACGGTCGAACAACTTGTAAATGCGACAAAGACTATAAAACCAAAAGTTTTAGTTCCTTATCACTATAGTCAAACCGACCTGACATCGTTACCGGAGCAACTCCCCGATTTTGACATCAGGCTGGTCAAGTAAAACACCGGGCGAACGGTCAATCGGAAATCAGGATCAATCGGCAGCTTGATCTTTATCGACAAGCATGAATGAGAGCAGTCCGTTGCAGCACTGCTCGCCGTTAACCTCGGCATAGGCATCGACCGAGACGAACGCCCCGCGGCTGCTGACTATCTTTGAATAGACCTTGACTGTATCACCGGGTCTGACGGTCCTGCGGAACCTGACCTTGTCCATGCCCGCATAAAGCGCAATTTTATCTACAAGTTTATCTTTAAACAGCAAGACACTTCCCTGGGCCATTATTTCACATAGTATCACTCCGGGAACAATCGGGTTTCCGGGAAAGTGTCCACGGGTAAAATATTCGTCCTCCTTTATGGTATATTCCGATACTACCCCCTCATCTTTCATACAGGAACTGTCCACAAGGAGCATCGGCTCCCTGTGGGGCATTATCTGTGAAAGTTCTTTCCTGTCCATAATCAACTCTTAAAGCGGCGCAGCGTAACTGCGGCGTTGTGTCCGCCAAATCCCAGCGAGCTGGAGAGTGCAAACTCGGCCTGTACCTTACGGGCCGTGTTGGGGATATAGTCAAGGTCACACTCCGGGTCAGGCTCCTTATAGCCGATGGTAGGCGGCAGGAATCCCTCGTTTAGAGCCAGAGCCGATGCTATCAACTCGACAGCACCTGTGGCGCCAAGCATGTGACCGGTCATTGACTTAGTCGAACTTATCATCACCTTACGGGCCTGTTCCTCACCAAGAGCAATCTTTATCGCCTTAGTCTCACAGCGGTCATTCATAGGAGTGCCTGTGCCGTGAGCATTGATATAGAGAAGTGAGTCATTAGTGTAGCCGGCCTCCTCAAGCGATAGGCTAAACGCTGCAGCAGTAGTGGTGCCGTCAGGGCGTGGGGCTGTATAGTGGTATGCATCGCAGGTATTACCGTATCCTGCCACCTCGGCTATAATCTTAGCTCCACGTTTTACGGCATGCTCGTACTCCTCTAAAATCACAATTCCGGCACCCTCGGCCATGACGAATCCGCCGCGACGGATGTCAAATGGCAGACATGCCTCATCGGGATCTTTAGATGTGGAAAGAGCCTTCATATTTGCAAACCCGCCTATTGCAAGCGGATTGACGGCTGCTTCGGTACCTCCGGATATGATAGCATCGGCCAGACCGTATTTAATGGCACGGAACGCCTCGCCAATAGCATTAGTGCTTGTTGCGCAAGCCGAAATTACCGGCAGACAGGGGCCTTGGGCATTGAATTTTATAGCAATGTTGCCGGCACCCAAGTTGCCTATCATCATCGGAATAAACAGAGGTGACACCCGCTGTGCGCCCTCGTTAGCCATTACCAGAGTCTGATTGATGAAAGTATCCATACCGCCTATGCCTGAACCGACATAGACACCAAGACGGGAGGGTTCGATGTTTTCACCGGCAATAAGTCCGCTCTCCTCCATCGCCCTGATAGCCGCACAAATTCCAAACTGGCTGAACTTGTCGCTGCGGCGTACATTGCCTACATCCATACCCATCGAAACCGGATTGAAATCCTTTACCATTCCGGCCACATGGACTGCAAGCGGACCATACTGATCCATATCCGTGAGTGGAGCAATTCCGCCCCGGCCCTCTTGTAAACTGTTTCTAAAATCGTCTATACTGTTTCCGATGGGAGAAACCACTCCCATTCCCGTAATCACTACTCTTTTTTCTTTCATAGTCTGTTTTTTAAATTTGCGGGCACTTTTTTGCTGCTGATTATATAGAGATTATAGGAAATATTATACCAAAAGTGCCCGCAAATTATTATTGTTATTTATACATAAACCTTCTGATGCTTCCCTTCGGAGTCTTATAGAAAGGTTCAAATCTGAGTTCAAAATTGGTTACCTGTGAATAGGCCGGTATTTCAGAATTCAGTTTAGAGATATTTCCTGCCATAACTGCGTTAAGCGCATCGTTATCCATGCCGCTGGCTCCAACCATGTCAAGGTTGGGCAGTATCAGTGCCGTCAGGTGTCCGTTACGGTCAACAACAATCGACTCCTGTACGTAGGGCAGAGTGTTCAGCACAACCTCAATCTCCTCGGGGAATATGTTCTGTCCATTGGCCGACAGAAGCATATTCTTGCAGCGACCTGCCAGGAACAGGGTGTTGTCTTTATCCATTGTACCCATATCTCCGGTACGGAACCAGCCCTCGCTGTCCAAAACCTCGTTTGTAGCTTCAGGATTCTTGTAATAACCTACGAACACACAGTCACCTCTTATTATTATCTCACCCGGAATATGTTCCGGATCGGCCGAATTTATACGGCACTCAATACCTTCGGGTACAACTTCACCTGCCGACTTCATCTTGTACTTTCCTAATTGTCCAAGTGAAATGGTGGGGCATGCTTCGGTCATACCGTATCCGGTCACAAACGGAATCTCAAGCTTTATTGCCATTAGCTCTTCAAGCTCGAATGCCATTGCCGCACCGCCGGTAACCAGGAGTCTGATGTTCTCACCGAATGCCGACATAAATATGGTGCGCAGGGCCTTGCAGTAATCCTGATTGTTCTTGTAATCATCCAGCTTCGCTTTACCTGACTTACTGTTTATAAACTCGCCTATTGTGTTATCCAACATCTTGGTCAGGATAAGCGGAACGGCAAAGAACACACGAGGTTTCACTTCGGCCAAAGCGGGTTTCAGATATGCAGGAACGGGCGGGACCCCCAACACATGCAGGTGCATGCCGTGGCAAATAGGTGTAATTGCGTCATACAGCATCCCAAAAATATGAGCGAACGGCAGCACGCTCAAGTAGGTCTCACCTTCATAGTAAGGGAAGTGACGGGGAATCAGATAGACATTGACGCTGAAATTGCGTACGGTCAGCATAACGCCTTTGGGATTACCTGTCGAACCCGATGTGTAGTTAATGGCGCAAACCTCATCGGCATCACGGTCCTCAAATTGAAAATCTTCTACTGTGTAACCCTTAGGATATGCTTTGCCAAGCAGGGTGTCACGCTTCATGTAAACATCGGCAAAACCATTACGGCTTGCCAAAAGCTCACCCGTTTGAACATCGATTGCACCTTTAATATTAGGCATCTGTTCAAAATCCATCTTGTCAAACAGACGACGCTCCGTGAAAAGCAGAACGCTGTCCGAGTGGTTTACCAGTTTCATTGTGTCGGTCGGTGTGTAGCCGTCAAAAAGCTGTACGCCTACATAGCCTCCGGTTGTTATGCTCATAAAGGTCTTTATCCAGCCCGATGAACTTTTAGCGTTCAATGATATCTTGTCACCTTTTTTTAGTCCTGCAGCTTCAAAGAGCAGATGGTCTGCCTTGATCTTGGCTGCAAGCTCACCGTATGTGGATGAACTCTGATGGTAGTCATCAAGTGCAGGATTATTCCAGTGTTTTTTTACTGTGGTTTCAAATCTCTTGATAAATGAAATGTCGTACATAATTAATGTTTTAATGTTTGCGGAATAAAGCCCTAGTTGGAAAATCTGTCAAAAACCGTATTGTTTTTAGCCTGTTTGCCTTCTGCGGCTCTGCATTCCGGGTGCAAATTTACTGCTCCCGGTTTAAAGAAAACGCCTGCATTTCTCCATTTGTGGCTAATTTGTTCCTCTTTGTGGTCAATAATAAGTTATATGGGGTGAATTGACAGCAAATATCGGTGAGATTACATCATTAAAAATAACTGCACAGAGCATCTATACATGGTTTATTTGTCTTACATGTTACAAAAAACAAGTGGCCGACATCCCGTTTAACGGATGCCGGCCACACACCTACATTTATGTTTAATAACCCGATTACTCCTCGCTGAACTGGTCTTTACCTACTCCGCAAATGGGACATTCAAAATCTTCCGGAACATCTTTCCATGGGGTACCGGGAGCAATGCCTTCTTCGGGCAGACCTTCGGCGGGATCATAAGTCCAGCCGCATACATCACATACATACACTTTCATAAAGCCGATGTTTTTAATGTTACAAATTAAACAGTTATCAATCTCCGAATATTTAAGCTTCATGTAGAAGTCCTATCGCTTAGATTTTTTTATCGTTTAGAAGTCCTATCGATTCCTGATCTGTCGCTTAGAAATTCTCCTTATGAAGTTCAAAATAGGCTTTTGGATGGACACATACTGGGCATATCTCAGGAGCCTTTTTGCCTACTACAATATGACCGCAGTTACGGCATTCCCAAATCTTGATCTCGGACCTTTCAAACACACGGGCTGTCTCAATGTTTTTGAGCAGTGCGCGGTATCTCTCCTCATGTCGCTTTTCAATCTCTGCCACACCACGAAAACGTGCTGCCAGTTCGGGAAATCCCTCCTTTTCGGCTGTTTCGGCAAATCTTGCATACATATCGGTCCACTCGTAGTTCTCTCCGTCGGCTGCATCACTCAAGTTCTGTGCCGTATCATTAATGCCGTTCAGCTCTTTGAACCAAAGTTCGGCATGTTCCTTCTCATTGCTTGCTGTCTCTTCAAAAAAAGCTGCTATCTGTTCAAAACCGTCCTTTCTTGCCCTTGAAGCGAAATAGGTGTACTTGTTGCGCGCCATTGATTCACCTGCAAAAGCCTCTTCCAGATTCTTTTCGGTCTGGGTACCTGCATACTTGTTACTCATAATTTTTTGTTGATTTGGTTTAAGTTATTGTTACTCTGTTTTCCGATTTCGGATTTCTGCAAATATACAGAAAAGTATCACTTAATTACATTTTCGTTTCGGTTTCAGCGAAAATTATTTTTAAAACTCACCTTCCAAAAAGTCTCTTCGAGAAATATTATAGATAAAATCA
>DDLZ01000080.1:9166-15660 GCA_002340405.1 Bacteroidales bacterium UBA2559 | reverse complement strand
TTGCGAAGATATAGTAATTATTGATGTAAATTTGCATTTTCTAAAACAAACACCAAATAACAAATGAAACGAATCTCCACTCTGATTGTTATTCTAGCTGTTTCAGTTTCGTCACTGATGGCTCAGAATCTTGAGATTAAGGGCTCTGTCTATGATTTTGACAGCGCTGAACCATTGTATCCTGCAGCCGTGCAGGTCTTTTCAATTGCCGGAACTGACACCGTTTACGTTAACGGTGTTTCGACCGAAGAGGACGGTACATTCAGTCTCGGCGGTCTGAAAGCCGGTAACTATATGGCACGCACCACTTTTTTGGGTTACAATGAAAATGACAAGAACTTTACGTTGAGATCAGGTACACAGACAACCGATCTCGGCAGAATTTCATTAAGGTCCGATGGCATCACACTGCAGACTGTAGCTATCAGTGCAGTCGCAGCTAAAGTTCAGATAGATAATGACACCGTGATGTTCAACAGTGCGGCCTTCAAACTGCCGGAGGGTTCATCGGTTGAAGACCTTATACGTAAACTTCCCGGAGTCCAGATTTCCAGTGACGGAAATATTACCGTGAACGGAAAAACAGTACAAAAAATTCTGGTTAACGGAAAGGAATTCTTCAANNTCACAGCCGATATGATCGAAAGAGTGAAGGCATACGACAAACAGAGCGATCTGGCCCGCCAAACAGGTATCGATGACGGTGAGGAGACCACCGTTCTTGACCTGCAGGTTCAAAGAGGTATGGCCAAAGGTTGGTTTGGAAACCTTAATGTCGGCGGCGGTCGTCCCCTCAGCGTCGAGGATTTTGATGTCAGCACCCTTTATCAGGTCAACGCCTCACTGAACCGTTTCGATGAGGATAAGCAGTTCACCGTAATGGGCTCAGCCAGCCAGTCATCAGGTGGCATGGGCGGAATGCGCGGTGGCGGAATGCGTATGGGCGGCGGCGTCGGAATGGGCGGTGGCGGCAGAGGAGGTATGATGGGCGGCGGTGGCGGCGGTATCAGCACCAGCTACAGCGCAGGCGTCAACTTTGCAATGAACCTTGGCCAGGAGGTGTCACAGGATAATTATCAGTATGAAGTAGGCGGCAGCGTCAACTGGAGCCACAGCGACAACGAGTCAAGTTCCAAATCTTCGGGTGAAAATTTCTATGCTGCCGGCGGTGCTCCCGGAATAGTTGACCATACATGGAACAACCGTCAAAGTGAAAACGGCAGCGGCAGTAACAGTATAAGCGGACAAATGCGTATTGAGTGGAATAAGGACAACTATACCAGCCTGCTTTTCCAACCCCAGTTCTCATACAGCAAATCCGACAGTTGGAACAAGTCCAACTCAAGGACTTTCAAAGCCGATCCATACCAGTTTGCATCCAATCCTTTAGATACAAACTCAATCTATAAAACAAGAAGTGAAATTCCCACCCAGTATGGTGACGTCTTTGCAAGCTTCACCATTGAGCCGGGGTCACTGGATCCCGAGGCTGACCTTATAGATTCTCTTAAGTATCTGTATGATCAGTCAATCTGGAACATACAGAACAGTAACTCAAAGAACACCAGCACAAATACATCGTACAGCGGTAACCTGCAGTTTGTAAGACGATTCGGTAACCGCGGCCGTAACGTTTCAATCCGAGGGACATATAATATCAACAACTCCGAGAGCGAACAGTTCTCACGCAGCGAACAGTTCTCGCACAACTTTATCAGGGCTACAGGTCAGTATGAGCCGCATGACACACTGCTTAACCGTTTCAACCGTAACCCAAGTGACAGAAATAGCTATAGTATCCAGGGTACATACTCCGAACCTATCGCAACAGGAACATATCTCCAAGTAAGCTATCAGTTCTCATACAGCGCACAGAACAGTGACCGTGCCACATACAATATGGCCGATGAACTGGCAAATCTCTGGGGTAACCCCGACTGGATTTATGAAGACAACCAGCTTATACGTGATGAAAAACTGAGTACCAATTCATTCTACTACAACTACGATCAGAACGCACAGTTACAGTTCCGTAAGAACAGCACAGACAATACGTATAACTTTACGGTAGGTCTATCCGTTCTTCCGCAGTATTCAAAGATGAATTATAGCGGTCTGGGCGTAAAAGACACATTGCTTTCACGCACGGTCTTCAACTGGACTCCTACCGTTCAGTTCCGTTACAGATTCACACGTCAGGAACAGTTCAATATCCGTTACAACGGCCGTTCAAGCCAACCTTCAATGCAGCAGTTGCTTGACATCAGGGATGATACCGACCCGTTCCGCGTATCAAGCGGTAACCCCGGTCTGAAACCGACCTTCAACAACAGTTTGAGTCTGGGATACCAAAAGTACAACCCGGTAACTATGGGTAGTTTCAATATCAATACAAGCGTAAGCAACACCCTGCGCCAGATTCAGAACAAGACGAACCTGCTGCCCAACGGCGGTACCGAAAGCAGACCTGAAAATATGGATGGTTTCTTTGCCAACTGGAATGGTAACGCTAGTTTTATGTATAACTACACATTCCCTGATGACCGCTACTCGATAACGACAAATACATCGGGTAACTACAGACATCAGGAGAGTTGGGCACAAATTATGGGTGGCGACGCTCAACTTCGTAAGAGCAATACCACCGGTGCAAGCGAGAGATTGAGCTTTGAATACCGCGATGATTATCTGAGTATCTCTTTGGACGGTAATCTGAATTACAGTCATTCAACAAACGACCTTCAGCCTGAGCGCAACATGGATACCTACGATTACAGCTACGGAACAAGCATCATGGCATACATTCCATGGAGGAACATGCGACTTGGTACCGATTTGAATATGAACAGCCGTCGCGGATATGACAGTGAAATGAATACCGACGAACTTGTCTGGAACGCATCAGTCTCCTTCTCTTTCCTGAAGGGCAACAAAGCCACTCTGCAGCTTGCAGCCTACGATATCCTGCACCAGCGCAGCACGGTACAACGTTCTATGAGCGCCACCTCACGTACCGATACCGAAAACAAGAACATCAACAGCTTTTTCATGGCATCAGTGATTTACCGTCTCTCAATATTCGGTGACCGTAACGCACGTCAAAGTATGAGCGGTCGCGGTATGGGTAACTTCGGAGGAGGCTACAGAGGAGGTATGGGCGGCTTCGGAGGAGGCATGGGCGGCTTCGGAGGAGGAGGTAGATTCTAAACATAGAAATACCATAAAGTCCATACGTCTTAAAATTAAAAGACGAAATTATCCCGGAAATCTGAAATATGATTTCCGGGATAATTTATTGTAGAACTTTATCATACAATACATCTAAACAAGGCAACGGCTGATTCAAAAAAATCAGCTGTTTCATACTGAAATTGTAAAACAAATTAGTTATATTTGAATTTTAATGTAAAACCAAAATGAAGAAATGATGAGAAAATCCTTATTCGCACTTTTCCTGTCGCTGGTTGTACTTTCAACATCGGCCCAGGACAGGCTCTACACAAACACGTTCAACCTGAATCAGGTGGAACTGCTTGACGGACCGTTTAAGCATGCAATGGATCTTAATGTAAAAGTACTCTTGCAATATGATATGGATCGCCTGCTGGCTCCATTCCTAAAAGAGGCGGGATTACCCAAAAAAGCCGAGCTCTTCCCAAACTGGGAAGGTCTGGACGGACATGTGGGCGGACACTACGTATCGGCCTTAGCCATACATTATGCCGCTACAGGGAACAAAGAGTGTTATGACCATCTGCTCTATGTGCTTGACGAACTCAAACGTTGTCAGGATGCTAACGGTGACGGCTACCTGGGTGGTGTACCCAACAGTAAACAACTATGGGGTAATCTAAGCAAAGGTGATTTCGGTCTCTACCGTCGCGCCTGGGTGCCCTGGTACAATGTACATAAGATGTATGCGGGTCTGCGTGACGCATGGCTATATGCCGGGATAGAACAGGGCAAGGAAATGTTTCTCAAATTTTGCGACTGGGGTTTAGGAATTATATCCGGACTTGATGACAACCAGATGGAGCAGATGACCGCTACTGAGTTCGGCGGAATGAACGAGATTTTTGCCGATGCTTACCAAATGACCGGTGACCGCAAGTATCTTGATGCGGCTAAACGTTTCTGTCATAAGGAGATATTTGACAGTATGACCAACGGCATAGACAATCTGGATAACCGGCATGCCAACACTCAGGTACCCAAGGCTGTAGGTTACGCCCGTGTGGCAGGGCTGGATGAGAATGATGCACGCTCGCGCAGTGCCGCCGAATTCTTCTGGGACCGCGTAGCCAATCACCGTTCGGTGGTAATAGGCGGTAACAGCCGCAGTGAGCACTTCCCTGCCAAATCGGATTACCATAGCTATGTAGAACATCGCGAGGGTCCGGAGTCATGCAACACCAACAATATGCTCAAACTCACTAAGTTTCTCTTTGCCATTGATCCCAAGGCAGAGTATGCCGATTTTTATGAAAAGGCAATGTTCAATCACATACTCTCGACCCAACATCCCGAACATGGCGGATATGTATATTTTACTTCGCTCAGACCGGCTCACTACCGTGTCTATTCGGATGTAAACCAAGGCATGTGGTGCTGCGTAGGTACAGGTATGGAGAACCATGGTATGTACGGAGAGTTTGTTTACACTCATAATGAGGATAAGGAACTCTACGTTAATATGTTTGTGGCGTCGCGCCTGAACTGGGACGACAAAAACTGTATAGTTACCCAAGAGACACAATTTCCCTATTCCGAATCCTCCAAGCTTACATTTGAGCTCAAAAGAGGCAAGAAATTCCGTCTTATGATACGCTGTCCCGAATGGACCACATCGGACTTCAGCATTAAGGTAAACGGCAAGGAGTATGCAGAGAATGCGCAAACCTCAACATACGTTGCCATTGACCGCAAATGGAAAAACGGCGATATTGTAGAGATATCTCTGCCCATGCAGACAACCCTGGAATGGCTTGACAATACCGATGATTATGTAGCCATCAAAAGAGGTCCTATTGTACTCTCAGCACGCACGGGAAATCAAAATCTGACAGGTCTTGTGGCCGATGACGGACGCTGGAGTCACATAGCCCATGGTCCGCTTGTTCCGGTAGCCGAAACACCTATTCTGATAGGTTCACCAAGCGAGCTGCAATCAAAAGTCAGTGCCCTGCAGCCTGTTCCAGGAAAACCCCTGCACTTTTCTGCCAAAGGTCTGTTTGACGAAAACCTCTTCCCAAATATTGAGTTAGAGCCTTTCTTCAGTCTGCATGACAGCCGGTACGCAATATACTTTTTAGCACTGTCAGGCAGTGAATATAACAGTATGCTGCAAGAAATTAAGGCACGTGAAGAGGCAATGCTCATTCTTGACCGCCGTACGATAGATGCCATTGTACCCGGCGAACAGCAGCCCGAAGCCGACCACAAAATAACGAGCGAAAATTCCATGACCGGACGTCAAAACGACAAGGCATACCGTACGGCACGTAGCGGAGGCAGTTTCAGTTATGACCTCTATACCGAAGGTAAGAGATCACTCTCGCTCTCCATCGGTTACTGGGGTAATGAAAGCGGTCAGGGAGGCCGTCAGCGCGGACTGGAGATTCTTATTGACGGAGAGCTTTTTCTCTCGGAAACAGATTTTGCAAACAACGGCCGTGAAGAGATAGTCCGCAAGGAGTACAAGATTGACGATTCTCTGATTGAGGGAAAAGAAAAGATACGTATCACATTCCGACCCAAAGAGGAAAATGTATGTCCAAGACTGTTTGATATTAGATTTGTAACAAATCTTTAATATTTACGTAATATTCACTATATTTGCAGCCATAAACAACTAATAATAATACAACAATTATGAATATGAAGAAAATTTCAATTTTAATGTTATCAGCACTTGCGCTGTTTTTTGTGGGATGTAATGAGGATGAGGGTAGTTCGGAAGGTGGCGATAGCAATGGNNCATTGGACATTGAGACCCCCTACTCTAAGGAAAATTTTACTTATACTTTTAAAGACGGTGTACTTGCAACCAAGATTGTCAGTAGAAAAGTCAATAGAAATGAGAGTTGGGTAGATGATCCTATTCACGACACATTAAAGGTAACATTATATTACAAACCCATAATACTCTACGACTCCAGCGTTCTGGTGCTCCGGTATGACACACCTGATATGCAATATGGACAGGGTGGCAGAGGTGAAGTTGAATTCTACTTCAGAGAAGGGAGAACCTGTCCTGCAACAGCCCAAGACATCCAGGGTAACTGGTGCTGGCGCCTGTTCGGTGAAAAAGAGACTGCACGTGCAACGGTCAAATTCGAGGGTAATAATTTTGACCTGAAGATTTTGCCATGGGGCGAACGTTATTTGGGAACCTTCACTTACGAGAACGGAATGGTTATATGCAATGTTACCGAGTTCCAGGTAAGGGAAAATGTTAGTGATGGCGGTTCTATGAAATTAGAAGATGTTGATAA
>DDLZ01000080.1:0-9029 GCA_002340405.1 Bacteroidales bacterium UBA2559 | reverse complement strand
AACTTTCGGGGTTTTGTTATGCGTATAAAACAGTTATTCAACACACGCTGACTATGATCACTCTGTCTTTGCGTCAGGACTCTTCTCTAAAGTACAATTTATAGTATTTGCCCCGCTCGTCTTCGCTCTGTTCAATCAGATTGCGATTGCCGTGTACATATATGTGGAAGTTTTTGTCCAGCTTGATTACGCTCTTATAGTACCGGTTCTGCTTTTTTACGGCTGCGGGATTGACCTCAAACCGGTTCTCNNTTACATATCCACGACCTCGGGCTGTGCCATCACCTGTTCTCCGAATCCGGTCATATCGAATTGAGGGGTATTCTTGAAATAGTACATAGTGCGGTTAAGCAGGTCTGCCTGGTCGGCACGGTTCAGATCGAACTGTTTGGGCAGTTCCTCTGCTACAAAATTGCGAGCCATATCCATCACGTTTTCGGTCTGAAAGTATGAATCCTGACGGCGTTTAAGGTGTAGAAAATCATCTACCCAATAGCTTGCACTCTGTGCGTTGGTCTTATCCACTACGGCCACCATATAGCCTTTTTCACGCTCATAGTTCATTATAAGGCAGCCTTTATCAAGTCGCTTCAGGTTTATACCATCAATTGGAGTGATATCGAACTCATCATCATCATATTCTACAGTTATAAATGTCTCCTTATTCTCAATCTTGAAGAGACCGACAGCCTCGTCTATCTCACTTCCCAAACCTAGACCCGTTATATGAGCCACAATAAAGTAACCGCCCTTGATCTTGGGGTGGTCGCAATTATCGTACAGATGGGTGGCCAGATCTACCGAAAAGTCATACAGCATGTGGGGATTATCGAATATATCACTGACCAGACGGAATACGCGATTATTCTCAAGCCCCATATCATCATGGAAATTAAATCGTTCCTCACTCTTAAACGAGCTTACAAAATACTCCGTAAGCAGAGCATTCATATCCCCGGTCATAGCATAAGGCTTCTTTGAAAGAAGAAAAGGCTCGTCATTGGTACGGTTGCCGACAAAGTGCAGCGCAATGCTGCGTATAATCATTTCAGACATATTGTAGGTTTATCAGTTACGACTGCCGCCTGCCAGATCGAGAATTTCGTTAGTAATGGCCTGCTGACGTAACTTATTAAATTGAAGGGTAAGTTCGTCTATCAGATTGTCGGCATTATCGGTAGCGGCCTGCATTGCTATCATACGGGCGGCCTGTTCGCTGGTATATGAGTCCAGCACGGCACAGTAAACTTTCATACGTATAACTTTAGGCAGAAGCGTTTTCATAAGTTCCTCGGCCGATGGCTCAAGGATATACTCTGTCTCCTGCTCATCCTTACCTGACGGTATCGTTACCGGCAGCAACGTCTCATTGATAATCTGTTGCGATCCCAGACTGATAAAATGTGTATATGAGAGTATCGCTCTATCCAAATGGCCGTTGAGATACATATCCATAAGCTTATCGGCAAGCATTGCAGCCTCATCATAGCTTCGTTTAGCCATCATCCCTGCATATTGACGGTCAATCTGAATTTCCTCCCTGACAAAAGCCTCGGTAATCTTTTGGCCTACAGTATAAATATAGGGATTGGCATCAATACGGGTAACATCACCTATAAGCTCACGGCAATGTTTGATAATATTGCTGTTGAAGGCACCGCAAAGACTCGAATCCGATGAAAAACAGACCACCGCCACCTTTTTGACCTCACGTTCCACAACAAACGGCGACATTTTGCGCGCCCGTGGCATAGCAGTGAGATGCAACAAAATATCATTGAGCTGCTCTACATACGGAAGAGCAAAATGAATACTCTGTTGCGCCTTACGCAGCTTGACGCTTGAGACCATTTTCATGGCCGATGTGGTCTTACGCGTATTGGCGACCGATGTTATGCGGGTCTTTATATCCTTAAGTGACATATTTTAATCAAATTCCCAGTTCAGAAATAGTCTTAGCGGCAGCCTCGCGAATCAGGGAACCCACTTCATCGTCCATAATTCCTGCCGTCAGCCTGTCCAATACTGTCTCCCTGTATTTGGCTCTTATTATCTCTAAAAAACGCTCCTCGAACTCTGCAATACGGTCCAGCGGCACATTCTCAAGCAACTCGTTCACGCCGCAATAGAGTACGGCTATCTGTTCGCCCACCGGCATAGATACATAACGGGGCTGGATCAGCAGTTGGGTGTTCTTACGTCCCTTATCCAGAACCCTGGCTGTAACGGGATCCATATCGCTGCTGAACTTGGAAAATGCCTCAAGCTCGCGATACTGTGCCTGGTCAATCTTAAGCGTACCGGCTACCTTCTTCATAGATTTTATCTGAGCATTTCCGCCTACACGCGATACCGATATACCGACATTGATAGCCGGACGGAAACCGCTGTTAAACAGACTTGACTCCAGATATATCTGACCGTCCGTAATTGAGATTACGTTGGTCGGTATATAGGCCGATACGTCGCCGGCCTGGGTCTCAATAATGGGCAATGCCGTAAGTGATCCCCCACCCTTGACATGACCCGCCAGTGAGGGCGGCAGATCATTCATCTTCTCAGCCACCTCCTGCTGTCTTATTATCTTTGCAGCACGCTCAAGAAGGCGCGAATGCAGGTAAAAAATGTCGCCCGGATATGCCTCACGGCCGGAAGGGCGTCTAAGTATAAGCGACACCTCCCGATAGGCTACAGCCTGCTTTGAGAGGTCATCATAGATTACCAGCGCATGACGGCCGGTATCCCGGAAATACTCGCCTATGGCGGCTCCGGCAAACGGGGCATAATAGAGCAGTGCGGCAGGATTGGCGGCTGTAGCTGCAACTACAACAGTATAATCAAGAGCGCCGTGCTGACGTAGAGTGTTGACAATAGAGGCTACTGTAGAACCCTTTTGTCCTACAGCCACATATATGCAATATACGGGATCACCGGCCTCATAATTGGCACGCTGATTTATTATGGTGTCAATAGCTATTGCCGTCTTACCGGTTTGACGATCACCTATTATAAGCTCACGCTGACCGCGTCCGATGGGTATCATAGCATCAATGGCTTTAATCCCCGTCTGCAACGGCTGATAGACCGGTTCACGGAATACCACACCAGGAGCCTTTCTTTCCAGAGGCATCTCAAAGAAAGGTCCTTCTATCTCCTTCAATCCGTCCAGAGGCTGTCCAAGCGGATTGACCACACGACCCAACATCTTCTCACTCACATTTATTGAGGCTGTACGTCCGGTGCGGTAAACGGTCATACCCTCCTTAATCCTGTCTGTGGGACCAAGCAGGATAGCGCCCACATTGTCCTCCTCCAGATTCATCACTATGGCACGTACGCCGTTCTCGAATTCTATCAGCTCGTCGGACTCAACATTATTAAGTCCATATATACGTACCACACCGTCACTCACCTGGAGCACGTTTCCAACCTCCTGAAAACGGGCAGTGACATCTATTCCCCTGAGTTGTTCCAGAAGTACTTCCGATACCTCACTCGCCTTTATTATGTTTGCCATTATATGATTCTGTTGTTCTTATCTATCAATTCTTTACGAAGACGTCTGAGCTTTGTCGCAACACTTGCATCAAGACGATATCCGTCAATCTGAAGTACAAATCCTCCCTCTATTGACGGGTCCACCGTCTGCATCCATTCCATCTTTCCATGCTTAACTTTTTCAACCAGCTTTTTAAGTCTGTCCCGATATTTATCGCCTACGGGAACGGCTGTTACAAGTTGAATTGGTACTATACCATTGTGAATACGGTACAGACTCTGATAACTTGTAGCCATGAAGAGCAGACGGTCACCACGACCGGCGTTAATCACAAGTCGAAAGAATGCAGTTGTTGAAACGCTCAAATCCCGTTTGCCGTCAGTCAAGGCAATTTCAAGCATCCTCTGTTTTTTTTCGGCGCTCACCGTAGGGTCAACTATCCTCTCCCGAATGGCAGGAATAAAGCGCAACCGCTCCACAAGTGCCTGCATATCAGCATACACCTGTTCAGATTCACCCTGCTCTAACGCGTATAGCAATAGAGCCCTAGCATATCTTACGGAAACGGTTCCCATATTTTTACCTGCCTGCTTTTACCTCATCAATCATACGGTCTATCATAGAAAGCTGCTCTTCGCTCGATGAGAGTTCTTTTAAAACAACCATCTCGGCCACCTCTACAGACAGCTCTGCAACCTGACGGCGCAGACTCCTGAGAGCCTCCTCTTTTTCCAAACGAATCTGCTCACGCGCACCGGATATAAGTTTTTCACCCTCCTCTCTGGCTTGGATAATGGCTTCGGCAATGATTTCATCACGTCTCTCCGCTGCCTCCTTAAGGATAGAGGTCTTCGCAACATTAGTCTCCTTAAGCAGGTTATCGCACTCTATTTGGATGCCGGCAAGCCTCTCATTGGCCTGTTTAGCCGCATCCAGCGACTTATCTATAAACTCGTTGCGCTTGTCCACCATATTGACAATTACGGGGAATCCCCATTTTGCCAATATGAAAAAGACTATTCCGGCTGCAATAAGCATCCAGATAATCGTACCAACTTCCGGGACTAGCAGATCCATTTATGCGTATAGAGCTAACAGACAAACAATTACAGCAAGTAGTGAAACACCCTCCATAAATGCGCCTATCAGGATCATGGAGCCACGGATATCGGCGGCAGCCTGAGGCTGGCGGGCTATTGATTCCATTGCGGACTGACCTATGCGGCCCAAACCGAACGCTGCACCGAATACTGCAATAGCTGCAGCTATTGCTACAGCGCCATTACCTAATGCTGCGCCTACGGCAGCCTGTAAAAATGTTGCTAACATCATAATTATTACTATTTAATTTAGTTTATTAATGTTTTGTATTGTAATCTCATTTTTTGTCTGATGCGACTCACAGTTATTCCCGGCAGCCTCAACCTTGGCCTCACCATTATTATGACGCTCATGCTCGGGACGGGAAAGTCCAATGAATACTGCCGACAACATTGTAAATACGTATGCCTGTACATATGCCACTATCAGCTCCACAAAATTCATGAAGATCATAAAAAATAGTGAGAGCAGTGTCATTGGAGTGCCTATCACCGGTCCCATCTTGGCGGTTATGAATATAACGCAAGTCAATGAGAGTATTATTGCATGACCTGCCGTAATATTGGCAAAAAGACGTACTGTCAGGGCAAACGGTTTGGTAAATATACCGACAATCTCTATGATTGGCAACAACGGTACGGGTGCCTTGAGAAACACCGGTACATCGGGCCATAGAATCTCTCTCCAGTATTCACGGCTGCCAAACAGATTTACCGTAAAGAATGTTATCAGGGCTAAAAACAGAGTCACGGCAATATTTCCTGTCACATTGGCTCCTGCCGGGAACAGAGGAATAAGCCCCATTAAATTACTTAGCAGTATGAAAAAGAATATGGTAAGCAGTAACGGTGCATAACGTCTGTATTCCTTTCCTACCGACGGCTTAATAACATCATCCATAAGCATGGCTACTAAAAACTCCATAAGTCCCACAAAGCCTTTTGGGGCCGGATCGGTTGATTTATGATGTCTGTACCACCTTGCTGTAAACATTACTATTACGCAGAGTAAGAGACTGTTTATTAAGGCGCCAAACGCCACTTTGGTAAATGATAGGTCAAGCGGTTTAAGCTCAGTTCCGTCAGGCAGAATCTCCATGAGCTTACCTGCGTGCGCTCCCTCATCGGTTATATAAAAATTCTTGTAACTGCCGTTCTCATTGAGTTTGCCCGACATAAACAGATGCCAACCCGATACCCTACTGTAAAGAATTACGGGTAGTTGCAGAGATATTTCTCTCTTGCCTATCGTGATGATATGCCAGTGATATGAATCCTTAAGGTGTTCGAATATTATTCCCTTGACATCTAACGGTTCATCAACCGGCTCGTTAGCTAATCCACTAACCGACGCACTCACCAAATCGCCGGCCGACGCGCCAATCAGTTCGCTTACCGGCTCGTTAACAGCCCCATTTTGCTCGGCAACCAACCCGCTGACCGGTCTATTGACCGTCCCGTTAATAAGCTCACCCTCTTCCGAAGATACAACAGGAAGAGCTGCAAGCAACATCAGTGCCAATATGTAAGCGAACTTTTTCAATTTTTTTCCCTTTTCATAAAATGTATGGTTTCAACTGAAGAGAGACCGATATAAAATATCATGAACAACACTGCAAAAGGCAGAAGATGACTCCTGACCGTCATAAAGTAAACCAATAAAAATATCAGCGATAACATGATTTTAACAAGTCTATAGGCAAGAAAGAAAACAGTTGGATCCTTACCTTTTCGATCATTGCCACGTTTGAGCAGATACATTATTCCCAACATAACCAGAAAAAATATCGGGATCAGGTAGAGAAAATCAGGATGATGCTCCGACCATACGTAGCGCATTGACAAAACCGACAAAATTGTCAGCAGTGAAAGTATCAGCAGGTATGTTTTAGTCAATTTTCTCATTTTTTTAAATCCGATCATAATAATTTAAGCCGTCAACCAAAGTATAGGTGACATTAACATAATTATTCCATACAGACCGTAAGTGTATTGTTCAACACTTCTGCGAATCCACCATCAAGCTCGTACTCAACCACACCATTCGCTCCGCGGCATACCACCTTACCCTTCTCGAGCGACGAGATTATAGGGGCGTGGTTATCAAGAACCGTGAAACTTCCCACTGTACCCGGAAGAGTGACGCTCTCCACTTCTCCTTCAAAAAGGAGTTTGTGGGGTGTGATTATACGCAACTTAAACATAGCACATTATTTTGAAAGCCCTTCAAGCATCTTTTTACCCTTTTCGATTGCCTCATCAATAGTTCCCACATTTAGGAAGACCTGTTCGGGCAGGTCATCAACTTCGCCGTCAAGAATCATATTGAATCCCCGTATAGTATCCTCAATGCTCACCATAGTACCCTTGACCCCTGAAAACTGTTCGGCCACGGTAAACGGTTGCGAAAGGAAACGCTGCACACGGCGTGCACGGTTAACAATGAGTCGGTCCTCATGAGATAGTTCGTCCATACCGAGAATCGATATTATATCCTGAAGCTCATTGTAACGCTGTAATATCTGTTTGACACGCTGAGCCGTATCATAGTGCAGTTTGCCAACCACACTCGGATCAAGTATTCTGGATGTGGACTGAAGCGGATCGACTGCGGGATATATACCGAGTTCGGCTATCTTACGGCTCAGCACGGTGGTAGCGTCAAGGTGTGAAAAAGTTGTGGCCGGCGCCGGGTCGGTAAGGTCATCGGCAGGTACATAAACGGCCTGAACCGATGTGATTGAACCGTGCACAGTCGAAGTAATGCGTTCCTGCATTTTACCCATCTCACTGGCCAGCGTGGGCTGATAACCTACGGCACCCGGCATCCGTCCCAACAGAGCCGATACCTCCGAACCGGCCTGAGTAAAACGGAATATATTGTCTATAAAGAACAGTATATCACTGTAAGCGCCGTCACTGCCTGCACCGTCCCGAAAAGACTCGGCCACCGTCAAGCCTGATAGTGCCACCGACATTCGTGCCCCGGGAGGCTCATTCATCTGTCCGTAAACCAAAGTGGCCTGTGATTTGGCCACTTCGTCATAGTCCACCTTCGACAGGTCCCACTCGCCTTTGTCCATACTCTCCTTAAAAGCATCACCATATTTTATAACACCGGATTCTATCATTTCACGCAGCAGCTCATTTCCCTCACGGATACGCTCACCCACTCCGGCAAATACCGAAAAGCCTTTATTCCTCTTGGCTATGTTGTTTATAAGCTCCATAATGAGCACCGTTTTGCCTACACCGGCACCACCGAACAGACCGATTTTTCCTCCCTTAGAGTAAGGTTCAAGCAGATCAATTACCTTGATTCCGGTGAACAGTACCTCTTCGACCGTGGAAAGCTCCTCAAATTTGGGCGGATTGCGGTGTATTGGCAGCGCTCCTTTCCTACTGAATGGTTTGAGGTCGTCAATAGGAGAGCCGATAACATTCAGCATGCGGCCTTTGATCTGTTTGCCCACCGGAACGGTTATCAGAGTGCCCGTGGAACGGACCTCCATGCCGCGTCTAAGGCCGGTAGTTAGGTCCATAGCAACGCATCGGACCATCCTTTCGCCAATATGTTGCTGCACCTCCACTGTGAGGAGACGGCCGTCCTTGCGCTTTATCTCGAGAGCATCGTGTATGGCGGGCAACTCCGTGCCACTCTCAAAAGACACATCTATAACCGGACCGATTATCTGTGCTATATACCCTACTTTGTCTGTCATTTTCCTTTTTTTGTGACCACAAAGATAGCCATTTTGAAACGAATTAATTGTTTTAAATATAATCCATTTATATTAAAAGAAGACAATTTTAATCCTTTATTGAACAATACAGCATTTTTCGCAAAATCCAATCTGAAATCTAACGAATATTTATACAAAATATGGACAAATACATATTTATCCCCTCTTTTCTTTAAATATCTTTGTATTACCAAAAGTGATAAGGTAATGTTGTTTTCTTTTTTTGTTATGGTAAATATGTTGGTAATTTAAATGACTCCCGAATGAGTTTGAATAGGTATTAATTTACCGGGGGACCATCTGTCTGGGAAGATAGATGGTTCTTTTTTATCACATCTCTCTTTTTTTGTATTTTTGCGACATGAATTCTCAGAGTCTGATTATGATCCTGCAACTCATAGCAGGACTCGTGCTACTCTTCTTTGGAGGGGACTGGCTGGTTAACGGCGGTGTGACTCTTGCTCACAGGTTTCGTATCTCACCTCTTGTTATAGGAATGACCATAGTAGCTTTCGGAACATCGGCTCCGGAACTGCTGGTCAGCATGACATCGGGAATAAAAGGGATTTCCGGTATTGCTATGGGTAACGTTTTGGGGTCAAACATAGCTAACATAGGTCTGATTCTTGGACTAACAGCCATGTTGTGCCCTATAGCTACCAATAACCGCAATATCATTGCCAACGG
>DDLZ01000023.1 GCA_002340405.1 Bacteroidales bacterium UBA2559 | reverse complement strand
CATAATTGTATCCGGAGGTTATGGAATGGGCTGCCGCGAGAATTTCGATATGCTCTTCAAGCTGGCCGACCTGCTCCATGCCGAGGTGGGTGGCAGCCGTGCAGCCGTGGATGCCGGATTCTGCGACCATGACCGTCAGATTGGTCAGACCGGTCTGACAGTAAGGCCCAAGCTCTACATAGCTTGCGGAATATCGGGTCAGATACAGCATATAGCCGGAATGCGTGAAAGCAGTCTGATCATCTCTATCAACGAGGACCCCAACGCCCCGATCAACTCAATCGCCGATTATGTTGTAACCGGCCGTGTTGAGGATGTGATTCCCAAATTCATTCGTCACTACAAGGAAATTTCAAAATGAACAGATATAAGGATACCCCTGAATTGGAGGCCCGCATGCACTCTCCTCTCATGGAGCGCATAGTGGAGCTTAAAGAGAACTTTTACGCCGAGGTGGGCAAGTATGATTACGCACCGACCGGATTTGCCGATGCGATGGACAATTATGACCGTGTGTTAGAGCTTACCGGCACTATCTGCGCCGATGTGATCGGCCCCAATGCTGAGGGTGTGGACCGCGAAGGCGCACACTGCAGCGGTGGCCGTGTCCGGTACGCCCAAGGCACTACACAGAATCTTAAGGTCATGCATCAGGCAGGTATGTCAGGATTCGGACTTCCCCGTCAGTATGGCGGTCTGAATATGCCTGTTACTGTCTTCAGCGCCGTATGTGAGATGATATCGAGGGCCGATGCATCATTCCAGAACGTCTGGGGACTACAGTCCTGTGCCGACACCATCTACGAGTTCGGCAGTGAGGAGCAGAAGGAGAAATATCTGAAGATGGCCTGCGAGGGGGCCACAATGTCAATGGACCTAACCGAGCCCGATGCCGGAAGCGATCTGCAGAGTGTTATGCTCAAGGCCACCGAAGATGTGGAGAATGGCTGCTGGCGCCTGAACGGTGTGAAGCGTTTCATCACTAACGGTGACAGCGACGTACACCTTGTACTGGCACGCAGCGAAGAGGGTACNNTATGTCATGGCACTCATGAATGGAGCCCGTCTCGGTATTGCAACCCAGAGCGTGGGTATTCAGGATGCTGCCTGGCGGGAAGCTGTAGCTTTCGCTGCCGAGCGCCGTCAGTTTGGCGTGACCATTGACAGTATTCCTGCAGTATATCAAATGTTGGCTCTGATGAAGGCCAAGTTGGAGGCGTCCCGCTCACTGCTCTATGAGACATCGCGCTACGTTGACATATACAAGTCGCTTGATGCCATTGCCAAGACACGTACACTCACCCCCGAGGAGCGTGCCGAAAGCAAACGTTACAGCCGTCTGGCCGATGCCCTTACACCTATTGCCAAGGGTATGACAAGCGAGTTTGCCAACCAGAACACCTATGACAGTATTCAGGTACACGGCGGTTCGGGATTTATGCGTGATTACGCATGCGAACGCCTCTATCGCGATGCCCGTATCACATCAATATACGAGGGTACCACACAGCTTCAGGTGGTGGCAGCATTGCGTTATGTGACAGCCGGAAGCTACTTGCAGTACGTCAGAGAGATGCTTTCCGGACTGCCCGAATCAAAGGAAAAAGAGGCAATAATGGCTATGGTTGATAAGCTGGACGCAATGACAGCCTACGTTACGGAGTTTAAGTCTCAGGAATTCAATGATTTCTGTGGACGCCGCCTTATGGAAAGTGCCGCATATTGCGTAATGAGTACTCTGTTGTTACGTGACTCCACTGAGATTGCCGAAATTTTTGACAAGCCTCTTAAAGTCTTCATTGACTATTCACTATCACAGTTGGACGGTCACTACAGCGTGATAATGTCCCGGACTCCGGAAAGCATGGATTATTACAGATAAGTGCAGAGTGCTGAACTTGACATACTGAAGAGTGAGGCTAGGTACAGACGGATGACAGAGGCGCCGATTCCCCGGCTCATACTCAGCCTTTCTGTACCTACTATCATCAGCATGTCGGTGTCTGCCATCTACAACATAGTAGATTCCTGGTTTGTGGGTCACATCAGTACTGCCGCAGCAGCGGGAGTTGGTGTGGCCTTTTCATATCAGGCGTTCATACAGGCCATAGGATTCTTTTTCGGTTCCGGATCGGGCAACTATATATCCCGCGCCCTGGGTGCTCGGAATACCGGCGGTGCAGACCGTATGGCTGCAACCGGTTTCTTTACATCATTTTTGGTGGGCATTGTCCTTATGGTGTTGGGCACTCTTTTTATGACTCCGCTCTCGCGGATGTTGGGTGCTACACCCGATGTGGTCCCTTACTCCAACGATTATCTCCGTTGGCTGCTTATAGCCACTCCGTTTTTCATATCGCAGATAACTCTGAACAACCAGCTCCGGCTGCAGGGCAATGCCATGATGGCTATGATAGGAATAACCACCGGAGCTCTTCTGAACATTTTTTTTGATTGGCTGTTCATACGACATTTCGATATGGGGGTGAGCGGAGCCTCTTTAGCCACACTCATAAGTCAGTTCATATCGTGGCTGCTGCTCCTGTGGGCCACCTCATTGGATGGGAATGTCCATATCAGGTTCCGTAATTTCGTTCCGTCGGTAGAGCGTTTCCGTGAAATAGCGGCAGGCGGTCTGCCCTCACTTATGCGTCAGTCGCTGTCCAGTTTGTCTGCTATCTTTATGAATTGGGCTGCCGCCAGCTACGCTTTACAGGGACAGGAGGCTTCCACAATCGCCGCATTTACCATTGTAGCCAGAGTCATGCAGTGTGCAATGGCTGTAATTCTTGGTGTCGGACAGGGTTTTCAACCCGTATGCGGATTCAACTGGGGCGCCAAACTCTACGGCCGGGTGCGTCGGTCATACCTCTTCACCATCACTGTCTGTGTAATAATACTCCTATTTACATCGGCTGCAGGATGGATATTTGCTCCGGAAATAATATCCTTTTTCCGGGACGAGGATCCTGAACTGATCCGTGTAGGCGTCAGGGTGCTGCGGTGGCAATGTATAGCTTTCCCGCTCGTGGGACTGACCACACCTACCAATATGCTTCTCCAGAATATACGCCGCACCAAAAAAGCCACCTTGCTGGCCATGAGCCGTCACGGCTATTTCTTCTATCCCGTTTTCTTTATAGTACCCGGAATATGGGGGCTGGAAGGGCTCCAGGCTACTATGGCAATTTCCGATGTACTCACTTTCATGGTTGCTTTTCCCTTCTTTATCAGTATTATCCGGGAACTTTCTGCTCGTGAAAAGGGCATATTTGAGTAAAGAGATTAACTTTGTGGCATGAATAACGCATCTCCTATGATAGAATTACTCAAGAAGTTGATAGCCACCCCTTCAATCAGCGGCTTCGAGCACGATGTGGCAACTATAGTCGGTGCCGATATGGAACAGCATGGCTACATTCCTGAACGTATCGGACTTAACCTGCTCTGCTACGGGCGTTTTTATGACCCCTCCAAACCTACACTTCTCCTTAACAGCCATATGGATACCGTCAAACCGGTATCGGGCTGGATACGGGACCCATTTACTCCTGTAATAGAGGATGGCTGCCTATATGGCTTGGGTAGCAATGATGCGGGGGGCAGCCTTGTCTCGCTTCTTTATACATTCTATCAGCTTGACAGCAAGTCGCAGCCATATAATCCGCTTTTTCTTGCCACCGTCGAGGAAGAGATGAACGGTCCCGGCGGTATGAAGCTGGCAGTAAGCAGTCTGCCTGAGATAGCGGTAGCTCTGATAGGCGAACCCACCGGTATGCAGCCTGCCATAGCCGAGAAGGGGCTGATGGTTTTGGATTTCACCGTTCATGGCAAATCCGCTCATGCCGCCCACAACACAGGTATCAATGCCTTGTACCGTGCGGTTGATATAATAGACAAACTCAGGGAGTTCAAATTTGAGAAACAGTCGGACCTGCTGGGCCCTGTCAAATTGACTGTTACCATAATAGATGCCGGTACCCAACACAATGTTATACCCGATATCTGCACTTTTACGGCCGATATCCGCAGCAATGAGTTCTATTCCAACCGTTGTATCTTTGAGATGATACAAGAACTCTTGCCCGAATGGTGTGATGTCAAGGCCCGGTCGTTCAATCTGAACTCCTCAAGGATTGATCCGGCTCATCCGCTCATCAGAAAGGCTGTCGGAATGGGGCTTGTGCCGTATGGCTCCCCTACACTTTCGGATCAGACCATATTGGACTGCCCCTCTTTCAAAATGGGCCCCGGGCAGTCGTCACGCTCTCATACTGCCAACGAGTATATCCGTCTTGACGAACTTGAGAGAGCCGTACCTGTATATATGGAACTTTTGGACGGAACCGAAATCTGACTTTTTGGATGGGATCTTAATCCGGGCAATCCATTTTGTTTGCTTCGTTTTTTTTGTATTTTTACCAAAAATAAGTGTGAAACAGGTCGAGATTATGGAAAATAAGTATGCCGACGGTATCAGCCGTATAGAGATCAATTCTCTTTGGGGGCGCAAACATATAGTATGGGACTTGCGACCGGATATAAATATTTTGAGCGGTGTCAACGGGACGGGCAAAAGTACCATCCTTAACAAGACTGTGGCACGTCTGGAATACCTTGCGGGTGAATCTCAGGA
>DDLZ01000124.1 GCA_002340405.1 Bacteroidales bacterium UBA2559 | reverse complement strand
GTTGACGGTGCATACAATGGTATGTGGCCTACCGGAGCGGCATGGTTCTGCCATCAGATATGGGACGGCTACCTTTTCAATATGGATCCCGACTATCTGGAGGAGATCTATCCCATTATGAAGAGCGCATGCCATTTCTTCATCGATTTTCTCGTGCCGGAGCCTGAGAACGGCTATCTGGTGGTAGCTCCGTCGTATTCGCCCGAGAATGCTCCCCGTGTACAGGATGTACTGGGCAGAGGTAATATTACAACGGTTTACGGTGCCACAATGGACAACCAGATGCTTTTTGATCTGTTCGGCAATACAATCGAGGCGGCCGGTATCCTGGGCGAAGAGGCTCTGTTTGTCGATACTCTTAAGAATATCAAGAAGCGTCTGCCTCCTATGAAGATCGGACGTTGGGGACAGCTTCAGGAGTGGTTCGAGGATTGGGATGACCCGCGTGACAACCACCGCCACGTATCGCATCTGTGGGGTATGTACCCCGGCTACCAGATTACGGCCGACGGTACTCCGGAACTGTTTAATGCCGTACGCACCTCACTTGAGGCCCGTGGCGACGCTTCCACCGGATGGTCAATGGGCTGGAAGGTCTGCCTCTGGGCACGTCTGCTGGACGGTAACCACGCCTACAAACTTATTCAGGACCAGCTAAGTCCTTCGGGCCGCGGCAAGGGCGGCACCTACAACAACCTGTTCGATGCCCATCCGCCGTTCCAGATTGACGGGAACTTCGGCTGTACGGCAGGAATCGCCGAGATGCTGGTGCAGAGTCATACGGGAAGCATAATGCTGCTTCCGGCACTGCCCGATGTTTGGAAAGAGGGGCAGGTCAAGGGGCTTATGTGCCGGGGCGGATTCGTATTGGAGGAGCTTACATGGAAGGAGGGTAAGCCGGTGACGGTAAAGATAAAGTCAACCGTGGGCGGTGATCTGGAGGTAAGTTGGAACGGAGTCCAAAAGAGCATGGAGACAGTGGCAGGAAAGAATTATACAATCAACTTTTAACATATAATATCGAAAAAAAGAGTATGAAAAAGGCAGCAATCATTACGGCATCGCTGCTCTGCCTTATGGCCGGAGCCGGCGCACAAAAAACAGTAACCATTGATTGGTACGGTTTTGTGATGGCTCAAACCTATGTCAACACAAGGACCAGCGCATCGGGAGCAGGAGGATTTCTCTACCTCTATCCGCTTGATGAGAGGATTGTAAACTTTGAAACGAACGATGATCTGAACGCCAATATGCATGCTTCCTATTTTGGAGCTTTGGCGCGGGTAGGAATGAACCTGAAGGCTCCGGATCTGTTCGGAGCAAAGAGCAAAGCCAGGGTTGAGATCGATTTGACAGGCTTTAATCCCACAGATAATCCTATCCTGTACCGTCATGCATATATGGGCCTTGATTGGGACCGCAGTTCACTGACGCTCGGCCAGACATGGCATCCGTTGAGTGAACTCTTCCCTTCGACGGTGAGCATTGCCATAGGATCGCCTTTCAATGCTCTGAACCGCTCTCCGCAGCTCAGATACGACAAATTCCTGGGCCAAAACAGAGAGTTCAAATTGAGCGCTGCGGCTCTGTTTCAATATCTGAGTGCATCGACCGGACCTAAAGGCAGGACCGGTGAATATCACAGGAATTCCGCTGTTCCCGAATTTTATATCGGCGCCCAAATGAATACGGGAGGCTTTATGTTTGGAATAGGAGGTGAGTGGCAGAGAGTGGCGCCGAGGGTGGAATCGCCATCGGGAGTCAAGGTCAACGAGTATATCAACACGTTTGCGGGAATGGTCCAGGCCGGATATGAAGAGGGGCTGTTATCGTGGAAGGGTAAAATCCTTTTGGGGCAGAATATGTCAAATCTGGGAATATGCAGCGGTTACGGTGAGGCCGAAACCGAGGAGGGCACCCGGGAATGGCGGCCTTTGACAGCTGTTTCGTCATGGACTCATTTCTCTTATGGCAATGAGTTAAAGGTCGGCCTGTTTGGCGGTTATATGAAGAATCTGGGAGGCAAAGAGGGCCTGACTTTTCAGAAGTTATATGTTATAGGAGGAGATAAGATTGACGCCATGTATCGGATTGCACCGAATGTTTCATATACAGTCAATAATATGAATCTGGCATGTGAGTATGATATGACATCTGTGGCATACGGCGACCGTCAGGCTCGCGGCAATGTGGCTAACAGTCACTGGGTTACCAACAACCGGGTTCTGCTGTCGGTAACTTACATGTTTTGATGAAGATAGGGGAGATAGAATTAGGCTCTCAGCCGGTCTTTCTGGCTCCTATGGAGGATGTCACCGATCCGCCGTTCCGTCTGCTGTGCAAGCAGTTCGGAGCCGATATGGTCTATACCGAATTTGTGTCGAGCGATGCTCTGATACGTGAGGTGAACCGCACTGTGCAGAAGCTGACGGTTCTGGATGGGGAGCGGCCGGTGGGAATACAGATTTACGGCAAAGAGACCGATGCCATGGTTCGGGCTGCCGAGATGGTGGAACAGGCGGGACCGGAACTGCTGGACCTGAACTTTGGCTGTCCTGTAAAGAAGGTCGCAGGCAAAGGTGGCGGTGCGGGCATGCTTCAAAATATCCCGGGGATGATTGAGATTACCCGCGCTGTTGTCGATGCGGTGAAAATTCCGGTTACGGTCAAGACCCGTCTGGGTTGGAACGAGGAGAGTAAGATAATTGTGGAACTGGCCGAACGGCTGCAGGACTGCGGAATAAAGGCTTTGACCATTCACGGCCGTACCCGTGCGCAGATGTACACGGGCGAGGCTGATTGGACGTTGATAGGCAAGGTCAAGGAGAATCCCCGAATGACCATCCCGATCATAGGGAACGGCGATATTGACTCTCCCGAACGAGCTAAAGAGTGTTTCGACCGCTATGGGGTGGATGCCATAATGGTAGGACGCGCCAGTTTCGGGAGACCATGGATTTTCCGTGAAATAAAGCATTATCTTGAAACGGGTGAAAAGTGGCCCGATCCGGGATTTGAGTGGAAGATGGATGTACTGAAACAGCAGATCCGGGAGAGCATAGCC
>DDLZ01000043.1 GCA_002340405.1 Bacteroidales bacterium UBA2559 | reverse complement strand
TGTCCGAACCTTTCGTCGCCGGCCACCATACTCAATATCCTCTCTACACGTCCTGCATCAAGCTTATCAAAAATATCATCCAGCAACAGTATGGGCCTTCTGTTACATGCTTCGGACATAAGAAGGTATTGTGCCAGTTTAAGTGCGGTAAGATAACTCTTGTTCTGGCCCTGTGAACCCTCACGCCGTATCTGATAACCATTTAGGTCCATCTCCAATTCGTCCTTATGTATTCCGCGCAGGGTATAACCTACAATTCTCTCCTTTGCCCTGCTGCAAACCAGTTGCTCTTCAAAGTTACCTTGAGCTACGTGCGAACTATAAGACAGCGATACCTCCTCATGCTCAGCCCCTATTCCCGAATAGATCTTGTTAAACAGAGGGACCAACCGCTCTACCAGCTCCACCCGGCGCTGATAAATGCGCTCTCCCTTTTCGACCATTATGCGTTCCCACATAAGGAACAACTCCGGATCAGGTTCACGTTCGCTTTTAAGAAGCACGTTTCTCTGAGCCAGGGCTTTGTTATAGACTATCAGATTTTTCAAATATTCCGAATCATACTGTGAAATCACCATATCCATAAAACGGCGCCTTTCATCGCTGCCTCCCAATATCAATCCCGAATCCTGCGGTGAAAGCATAACGATGGGAACATATCCTATATGGTCCGAAAAACGGCTGTATTCTTTCCGGTCGCGTCTGAACTGTTTGCGTCCCTGCGGACGGTAGAGACAACCTATGACAGAGAGGTCACCCGACGGCATGGCATAGGTGCCCTGTATCTGGAAACATTCGGCTCCGTGTCTTACTGTCTGCATATCCGAGGCATTGATGGAGCTGCGACAGAAAGAAAGATAATAGATAGCGTCAAGCAGGTTTGTTTTACCCATACCGTTGTGGCCCACGAAACAGTTCAGCTTCGGGGAAAAGTCCAAATCCGCCTGGATAAGGTTGCGATAATCCTGCACAAACAGATGTTCAAGCCTCATAAATCAAGGTCTCACAAAATAATACAACCATTTGCTAAATTAGTCTCATTTTTTCATTTTACATGCACTATTGTCGTATAAAATAAAAATAATCTATTGTTAAACATTTTATTTTCATCCAAATTGTTCTCGATTAGCAAAAAATCACTAATTTTGCACCCGCAAATATTACGAAGATGGCAAAGAAAGTGACAAAACAGGTTACAAAACCGACAGCAAAATCGGCAAAAAAACCTACGGCGAAAAAAACCACAACAAAACAGGGACAGGGAAAAGAACAGGGCGGCCTTGAGGAGGCTCTAACCCGTTCTGAGCAGTTCTTTGAGAATTATAAAAAGACAATTTACACGATAGTCGCCCTTATAATTGTAATCATTGCCGGCGGCATGATTTACACCTATAAGATAGTACAGCCCCGTGAAGTCAGAGCATCCGAAGCAATATTCCCCGGTGAAACCTATTTTATGAACGGCGATTTCAGGACTGCCCTTGAAGGTGATGCTTACGGATTTGAAGGGTTTGAAGCCCTGTCTGGCCAATATGGCAACACCAAAGCCGGCAAGCTTGCCAAAGCATACGCAGGACTCTGCTGTGCACAGCTTGACAGCTTTGAAGTAGCCGCCAAATATCTTGCCAAATTCAAGGGTAAAGACCAGATGGCAAGTCCTTCAGTACTGGGAGCGCTTGCAAGCTGCTACGCCAACATGGACCAGCTTGACAAAGCCGTTTCTACATACAAAAAAGCAGCCAAAAAGGCCGGGAACAACCTTCTTTCACCCTATTACTATTTCCAGGCTGCACTCGTTTACGAAGCACTCGAAAAGCCCGAAGAGGCCCTCAAACTATACAAAAAGATAAAAGTCAAATATCCTGAGTCTGTTGAAGGTCAGGAGGCTGACAAATACATCGCCCGAATTTCAAGCAAATAAGGTCTTTAAATCTTACAGCAACGTCTTTCAGACAAATAGAATAGACTTGCACTGACTGAAGGGTGAATTCCAATTAACCGAACGAATCGGCATTAATCATCTATTTGGAACCAAAAACTTACGAACCGTTCCCCATCCTTACTATGTGAAGTCCGGGTGCATCTGCGGCTATCACACGGCCGTCTGTGCCGTAATGTATCGGTTCCGCAGTCTGACCGGCGGCAACCTCGCTGCTTATCCTAATAATACCCGTAGGATCATATTCAGCTATATGGCTGAACAGTCCCCATAATCCGGAACTCCTGTAACTCTCAAGCGTCTCCTGCGGAACCAGCAGCTCTGCCTCAGAATAGACTCTGTCGGTAAAAACACTCGCATTATAGGCTGTCATGATACTGTCGTACAGACTCTGCTCCGACTCTATAGGTCGCAAGCCCTTATAAGGATCGCTTATACCGGAAGGGTCCGAAACACTTATAAGGTCTGTCATTACACAGTCTATACCCGCCCCGGTGGAGTAAAGGTGTTTTGTACTTGAAGTCACTGCCGAAGCGACTCTGACCATTACCGTCAGGCCGGTACCATCCTTCCTGTTGTAATCGAAGTATAGACGGCCGACATTAATGGTGTCAACCGAATTTCCGTCAATAACATAGCGAAAATCTCTTCTGCTGACCTCCGGATCCTTTTTTGAGTATCTCTGTTCTGTTCCGTTGTGGTCAATATATGTTATATGCACATACAGCGCCGCCGGCTTGTCATCGGCTGCATTCGGGATTAAGGCATTCGGCACGACTGCAACTGACACATCATACCAACCCGGCAGGGCGCATTCCATCTCATAATCGATATACCAATTTAAAATATTCTCGCGCCAAAAATAGGAGGCTCTGTTCTCCGATGTACCGTCCATATCAAATATGTGGTTGAGATTGGCCAATCCCGATAAAGCCGATGTAGAGGCAGTACAATCCTCGGCTTCAACTTTTGATTTTGTGAATAGCGAGGTGTATAATTCCGGCGGAGTCGGAGAATCAAGTATTATCATTTCTATGCTGTCACAATCCGAAAAAGCATGTTTTCCTATATTGGCAGCTCCTTCAAACCTTATTGTAGAGAGCGAGTGACAACCGCTGAAAGCAAAATCACCTACATATTCGACACTTGCAGGTATTGTTAGCGAGACCATACCATCAAGTGAATTGTCCTGCCAAAAATAATTAGGAATCGTATCAACGTCGGCGGCAAAAGTAGATTCAAAACTTTTGTTCGTGTTGTCTTGAACCTCAATCGGCATGTATCGCATCACATCAAACCCTTTACGGTAATAGGTGCGCTTGTTGCCCTCCATACACAGATGATTCCTGTATTCAAAATAACACAGTTGATCCGCTCTTTCGGTAGAGTATCCATACTCGTTCGAATCGCTTAACTGTAATGTACCGTAGTATAAACCTTTCAGATTTTCAGGTATTACCAACTCCTTAAGGCCGGTGCATCCAAAGATGAAATTTTCACCAAGATTGATTGCAGAATCAGGCAGGATCATTGATGTCAAAGAGGTGCAATGTGCAAATGCTTCTCTCCCTATACTTTTGACTGATCCGCCTATTTTCAGATCCTCCAGGTTAGAGCATTCCCTAAAAGCATAAGAATCGACCTTCTGCACCTTGTCAGGTATAACAAATGACCTCAGGCCCGAACATCCGCGAAAAGCGTCATACCCTATCTCTGTTACCGATGACGGTACTTGAAACGTTTCAAGGCTTGAACAGCCGTAGAACATTAGCTGCGGTAATAATGTCGGTTGTCCCATTAAAGAGACTGACCTTAAACTTGTGCAACCGTAAAAACAGGTTTCACCTAAATTCGAAACGGTTTCAGGTAAAAACACTGCCTTAAGCCCGGCACATTTGTAAAAAGCATATTTATCTACTCCGACAACCGTATAGACGGTGTCCGACACTGCCACTCTACCAGGAACATAAATGGTGTCGCGATAAAAAGTTTCAGCCTTAATAGTGTCTTCCCAAAATGTTATCCCATATGGAAGCTCAACACTCTGAGCCGACACATAGAGTCCGTCATCACGAATGGTATAGAATATGCTGTCCTGTTCAATATCACATATATAACCTCCGCATATCAAATCCTCTGCACCTGCATAAGAGCCGACAAAAACGGGCAAGAGCAACATAAGCAGAGCCAACAAAAACCTATCAATCCTCTCCATATATTTCATTTTTTATTAAAGGAACAGTAAAATTCTATTTTAATTTTAATGTTGTTAAAATTAAATCCCCTCCTATGTTAGGCGGCAAGCTCAAAAAACTTCCGGTTACATATAACTCCCCTTTATAATAAATTTGTTTACCTTCAACAGGTATTTTCCATTTTTTTGCAAAATCAGGAAAATTGCAAATCTTGCCATCATAAAGGGCATCTGCAGGATGTACGGCAGAAAAAGTCGCCAAATTGTCTTCTTGATTATAGACAATGAACATTACATCATTATCTTTTTGCAATTCAGCAGGAATAGAATTTACGAATAGATAACCAATACCTTCCATATTGATTGTATCAATATAATCACCTTCGTGTACACATTCCACACGAGGAACTTCACTCGTTTCAGGAGTGATTTCCAACTTATTGCAACATGAGGCAGCGAACAAAGCAACTGCAATTAAACAGAGTGTTGCTACAACCGTAAAACATAACGGTCCTTTTAATGTTGTCTTCATATTACTTAAAA
>DDLZ01000151.1 GCA_002340405.1 Bacteroidales bacterium UBA2559 | reverse complement strand
TCATAGATAGAGAGGCGTAAACGGAAATTACGCAGCTCATCAATGGTATATTGCGGCGGTGTACAGTCGGCAGGTATGGGCATATTCGAGAATGTCTGGAAATAGAGCATCAGCGCATCACGCCACCAGATGGCGTCCTTGGCCTGACGCACCAGTTTGTCATGAATCTGGCCGTAACGGTACGGATCCACGTATTTCTCAACGCTCTCCCATGTGCTTATAAAGCCGCGTGCTTCCTGAATACCCTCCTCAAATGTATAGCAAAGCTCGTTCCAGAGGGTGCGTCCGCTCTTCATCTTATAATCCCAAGGCAGATGATGGAACCACAGGATGAGTTCCTTGGGACAAGTATCAACATTGTCATAGAGTGAACGGAGAGGCTCGTGATATTGTGATACCGCATCGGTACCGGTCTTGGATGTACGGTCAAAACCTATTCCGTCGGCAGCAGCCTTATGATAGTACGCAGGCTCCCAGTCGGGACGTGACGAGCGGTCCCAAGGTCCGGGGCCATAGTGACCGGCACCTGAGAAACAGTGGTGCAGGCCCATAGGCATCTCATACTTGACGCAAGCCTCACGTGACTCCAGCAGCATCTTAGCCACCGGCTCCACAAATTTCTTATCGGCTGTGAAGGTCTGCTTGATCCACTCATCGATGATCTGCTCAGAACTCAGGTCCGGATTCCATGCCATGCGGCCGAATGCATACCAGTTGGCCTGAGCCATGTGGTGTCCGCACCAGTTTACACTGTCACCAATATTTGTAACACCGGCAATTGCACTCCACTGGGAATTACCATGTACCTTACCCAATGTCTCTGCAGCTACAGTACTACCCTCTCCCTTCTGATAGGTATCGCTATCCAGGCACTCCTTCCACATGGGGTGCAGATAAACCATATGGTTGCTGTGCCCCAGATACTCCTGGGTAATCTGCATCTCGGCCATCACATTGGTTTGTTCCAACTGACCGAACAGCGGGCTGAACGGTTCACGCGGCTGGAAATCAACCGGACCGTTCTTGATCTGGATGATTACGTTGTCACGGAACTGTCCGTCCAGCGGCTTGAACTCCTCAACTGCCTGCTTGGCGCGGTCGGGTGACTCCGGAGCATAGACAAACGCCCTCCACATCACGATTCCGCCATAGGGTTTCAGGGCATCAGCAATCATATTGGCACCGTCGGCATGGGTGCGGCCGTAGTCCTGCGGACCTGACTGACCTTCGGAATTGGCCTTTACCAGGAATCCTCCAAAGTCGGGAATTATGCTGTATATCTCGGCAACCTTATCATTCCACCACTTGATTACATCCTTATCCAAAGGATCGCTGGTCTTGAGACCGGCCAGATGCTTGGGAGCGGCAAAGTTGAGTGACAGATATACCTTGAGATTATACGGACGGAATATATCGGCCAGTACCTTAACCTTTTCAAGATACTCGCGGCTGAGCATACGGGCATCGGCATTCACGTTATTGAGAACCGTGCCGTTTATGCCGATGGATGCGTTGGCGCGTGCATACTCCTCATACTCGGGACGTATCTTACCGGGCAGCTCCTCCCATTTCCAGAGTGACTTGCCGGCATATCCGCGCTCCACAGTCAGGTTTGGGTTATCCCAGTGATTCAAGACACGATATCGGAACGCAGGTTTTTCTGTAACCAGGAACTTGTCCGCAATTTTTATACCACAGTCAGCCAGTCTCTTAAGATAGAACACGGCATACAGTTTGGCTGCATCGGTATTGGCAGTAACTGCCACATGATTTCCGATACAGTTGATGCTGAATCCCTCATCACCTAAAGAATTGTTATATATTCCGCTTGCATCAAAACCTATATCATCAACACCAAGAGCATTGAGATCTATCAGCTTACTCTCTACCTTCCAAACGGCTATATCAGCAGGTCTGGATTTAACTGTTATGTCACCCAGCCAAAGGTTATGGCCGTCGTTGTTCTCCGGCCTTGCACCGGTACAGGACTGTAAACCTGCAACTATGAAAGTTGCGGCAAGTCCCATCATAAGTTTTCTAATCTTCATATTGTTATTATTTGAAATGTTATTTACGAGTTTTTTTTTAGCATCCCCTTTATATAAAGGTGTAGTTTCCATATTGTTATGAATAGTAAACCGGTATCTGCAAAGATAATGATTGTAAGGAGTAAAGCAAAAAAATCACTCTGCATAATAGACCAATTCTACACTCTGCTGAATTTCTATAAATTTGTCCAGACGGTCGCAAACCGTTTCAAGATCCTTTTGCCGTACCGTCAGTTTCATAAGACATTCAAATTTCTCATCCCGCGCCGATTCGACCCTGTCGGTTTGGAAAAAGCCGTACTGCTGTTCCAGTACCGTCAACCCAAAATCCTTGATTGTACGCATAACGTCATTCATCATGCTATAGCGGAACAAAAGCACCAGTGTCTGCTCTATATGCCGCACTTCGATCCGGCTTGCCTCGATAGCCATTGCGGCCGACCTGCGATATGCCTCTATCAGCCCCGATGTTCCCAGTTTCACACCGCCGAAATATCTTACCGAAATTATCAGCACATCGGTAAGGCCGGCGCTGTTTATCTGTCCCAAGATAGGTTTGCCGGCCGTGCCCGACGGTTCGCCGTCATCGTTGGCACGCCACAGGGAGCGGTCAAATCCTATCATATACGCATAGCACACATGACGGGCATTATAGTACTCTTTCCGCATGGCAGCCACTATGTCCTTTACCTGTTCGGTGTCGGTCACATGGTAGGAATACGATATGAAACGGCTGCGCTGCTCAGTAAATTCGGCTCTGCCGCCCTCTCCTATGGTCATATATTCATCGGTCTCAAGCATCTCTTACAGTTATTTTACCCAGTCGGGATAGACCAGTTTGGGCACTAGGTCCATAAGCTGGTTTACCCTTGAACGGTGGTATCTGTTTACCAGGTCGGGGGTGCGTCTTAGCGGGTTTGGCAAGCATACGGTTAGGCGGACTGCATCGGTCAGTCTCAACTTTTCGGCCGATATGCCGTAATAATGTTCCGATGCCGCCTGTACGCCATAAATCCCCTTGCCAAGTTCTACTATGTTCAAATATACCTCCATGATGCGTTTCTTGCCCCAGATAAGTTCTATCAGGCAGGTGTAGTATGCCTCGATGCCTTTGCGAAGCCAGGTGTCTGTGCACCATGTGAAGCAGTTTTTGGCTGTCTGTTGCGATATGGTGCTGCATCCGCGTATGGGTTTTCCGGTGCGTTTATGCTCGTCCATCATTTTCCTTATCTCATCGAAGTCGAATCCGTTATGTTCAAAGAATAAATTGTCTTCGCCGGCTACTACCGCTTTGATCATGTTGCCCGATATTTTATCCAAGCTTACCCATTGCTTTTCTGTACGGAAGTTTTCGTCGCTAAGGTACTGTACGTGCCGCTTTATCATTAGCGGGGTCAGTGTTACCGGCAGCCATTTTAGGATCAGCACCTGGCACAGGCTAAACAGTACCAGCACCACCGGTACTTTAATGAATATTACCTTTAGCAATCGTTTCATCAATGCAAATCGTTTTATCAAACAATTTGTTTCAATAAACAATTTGTTTCAACAATGCAAATTGTTTCAACAATGCAAAGATAATTATTTGAGCAGGAATGGATGCATTTTCGTTGGAGCAAATGCTGAAGGAGCGGCGGAGTATGAGGAGGTGGAGTATGAGGAGGCGGATGTTGCAGCTCCGGGCTGCTGCGAGTACCTTCGATGCCTAAAACATCAAACTCCTCCTTTTTCGCCCCCTGCGGGGTCGAAACGTTCGTCAAACACGTGATGTTTTTACGGCCTCTCCGGCACTCTCCGCTGACGCCCTACGCAGATACATCCGCCGCCCCATACATCCGCCTGCCTGCAATGGGAAGCAAGACACGATGGGCTTGTCATCGATGAA
>DDLZ01000035.1 GCA_002340405.1 Bacteroidales bacterium UBA2559 | reverse complement strand
TACTGCTGGGATGTTGTTAACGAGGCCGTAACCGATGACGCCAATGCAACCGATCCTCTGCGTCCTTCGCAGTGGAAGACCATTGCGGGCGGTGATGAGTTTATTCGCAAGGCATTCCAGTTTGCCCGTGAGGCCGATCCGGATGCGTTGTTGTTCTACAATGACTACAATGCTGCAGTCCCTGCCAAGCGTGACAAAATCTACAATATGGTAAAGGAGATGAAAGCTGCCGGTGTCCCCATTGACGGTATCGGTATGCAGGGTCACTTCAATATATATGAGCCTTCAATCGAGAATATCGAAGCGGCTATAGTGAAGTATTCGGAGATTGTTGACCATATACACTTCACCGAGCTCGATATCCGTGTAAACCGTCAGATGGGCGGCGGATTGGCAATTCAACAGGGTGAGGGCGTTACTGACGAAAGACTTCAGATGTTTGAGGAGAAGTACATCAATTTCTTTGAGGTACTGCGTCGTCATGCAGATGTGGTAAGTGTAGTAACTTTCTGGAATGTGGCTGATGCCGATTCATGGCTGGGCGCCGATAACTATCCTCTGCTTTTTGACGACAATTTTGAGCCCAAGCCGGTCTATTATAAGGTTCGTGACTTCACTCCTACCAAGGAGGAGAAAAAGATTGCCAAGAAGGCAAAGAAATCGGTTGCCCGCAAGGCTAGCAATGCTGCCGATGCCAAGGCCGCTCTGGCACAGAAGAATTTTAACAGGTAATCTTGATAAACGGATCGTTTTTAGTCCGGTCCGTTTTCATACCAACTTGGATAATTTCATTTAATGCAGATAGATTGAATTGAAGTAATTATTAACTATTAAATAATATGAAAAAAATTATTCTTTCCCTTATGATCTTTTCGGTCGCCGGTTTATCGGCCCAGCAGGTCGTTGAGGATTTTCAACCGTCCTCCACTAACGGACCCAACCGTCAGTACCCCATGGTAAATTCACAGGGTATGGTTCGCGCCCGTATCAATGCACCTAATGCCAACAGTGTACAACTTGACATAGGTGGTGTAAGGTATGACATGGTTAAGGACGATGCCGGCGTATGGACCGGAACATCGGCTCCCCAGGATGTGGGTTTCCACTACTACCAGCTCAATATTGACGGTGCCAATGTGCCCGATCCCGGAACCTTATTCTTTTACGGTGCAAGCCGTTGGGGTAGCGGTATTGAGATTCCTTCGGCCGACCAGGATTTTTGGCAGGTTAAAAATGTGCCGCAGGGCTCAGTCAGCGAGGTATTCTATTGGTCAACATACACCGAGACTATGCGTCGCTGCTTTGTTTACCTTCCCAATGAGTACTATACCAATCCCACCAAGAGATTCCCGGTGCTTTATCTGCAGCACGGCGGCGGTGAGAATGAGTACGGATGGCCGTCACAGGGTCATACCGGTCAAATCATGGACAACCTGATTGCCGAGGGCAAGGCTGTTCCCTTTATCATTGTTATGGATAACGGTCAGCAGAATGTACGTCGTGCAGGTCAGGAAGCTCAGGCTCCTCAGGGTGGCTTCGGCGGCCAGCGTCCCGCAGGTGCTCCTCAGGCAGGACAGGCCCCTCAGGGTGGTCAGCGTCCCGCAGGTCAGGCTCCTCAGGGTCAGGGCGGTCAGCGTCCCGGTGGTTTCGGCATGGGTGGAGGAGGCTTCCCGGATATTATCATCCAGGATCTTATACCTATGATCGAGAAAAAATACCGTGTTATTGGTGATGCCCAGCATCGCGCTATGGCCGGTCTCTCAATGGGTGGTATGCAAACCCGCACTATTACCGTTGCCAATCCTACCAAATTTGCTTATGTAGGTCTGTTTAGCGGCGGTGCAATTTCTGTCGCCGATGTCCAGGATAACGAAGGCTACAAAGAGACCAACAAGCTTGTGTTCATGAGCGCCGGAAGCGAAGAGAATCCGGCTCGTATAACTCAGGCAGCCGAGGAACTCAAAAATATCGGAATCAATGCCGTCAGTTATGTATCGGAAGGTACAGCACACGAATGGCATACCTGGCGTCGTAGCTTATACCAGTTCGCACAACTCCTCTTTAAGTGATTTTTAACCTAATAATTAAATATTTATAATGAGAAAAATTTCTGTTCTATTTGCAGCTCTTTTTGCTGCCGTATTCTGTTTCGCACAGAATGTTGAAATAAAGGAGGACTTTGTGCCCTCATCGAAGAACCAGCCGGGTCAACAGTATCCGATGGTGAATTCCCAGGGTTATGCCCGTTTCCGTGTCAATGCTCCTCAGGCTCAAGAGATAAGAGTCAGTCTTGGTCTTGGAGCCGACGGACGTGCCGGTACCCAACTGGTTAAGGGTGAAGACGGCGTATGGACCGGTACTACATCGGTTCCTCTGGACGAGGGTTTTCACTATTATCGTCTGACGGTTGACGGCGGTTCGTTTAACGATCCCGGTGCAAAGAATTACTACGGATCAACCCGTTGGGAGAGCGGTATTGAGGTTCCTGCCAAGGATGCTTCCATCTATGAGGAGCGTAATGTTCCGCACGGATTTGTACAGCAGATACTTTTCTGGTCAGAGAGCACCAACACACTCAGGCGTGCATTCGTCTATACTCCTCCCACATACTACAGCGACAGGCCCGATGTTAGATATCCGGTTCTCTATTTGCAGCATGGTTGGGGTGAGGATGAGACTGCCTGGATGAATCAGGGTCATGCCAACCTTATCATGGATAATCTGATTGCCGAGGGCAAAATCAAGCCTTTCATAATTGTTTGTACTTACGGTATGACCAATGAGGGCTTCCGTCCCGGCGGCGGTGCCCGTCCCGGCGGTGCAGGTGCACGTCCCGGTGGTGCAGGCGCTGCAGGTGCTCAGGGCGCTCAAGCTCAGGCTCCTGCTCCACGTCCTATCGGCGGTGTCGAAGCTTTCCAGACTGTTCTGTGTGATGAGCTTATACCATACGTAGATTCTCATTTCCGTACTCTTGCCAACAAGGATAACCGTGCTATGGCCGGTCTCTCAATGGGTGGTATGGAGACTCACACGATCACTCTTGCCCGTCCCGAGTTGTTCAGTTACTACGGTCTGCTTTCAGGTGGCCAGTATAACCCCTCACAGATTCAGGATAAGGGGCAGGTCAAGAAGATATTCATGAGCTGTGGCAGCAAAGAGAATCCCGATGGCATTAACAATGCAACCAAGGCTATGAAGGATGCCGGTTTTGACGTGATGGGCTATGTATCGGAAGGTACTGCTCATGAGTTCCAGACCTGGCGCCGTTCACTTTATCACATGGCTCAGTTCTTCTGGGGCAACTGATTTAAAACCTATTTGTAACAAAAAACGGTCGGTCTTTTATGCCGGCCGTTTTTTTGGAGGTAAAAAGCTAAGTTTTTTCACTTTATTTGACATTATGTCGTTTATATTTTGTATTTTAGCAGTCCAATTAGAATACAATCATTTTTTATAACCTTAACTTATAAATTTCTATTATGAACAGAAATTTCAAATTAATTTTGGCTGTTGTAATTGCAACCGTTTTAGTCGGTTGCGGTTCTGACATCAGTTCGAAACCCGATCCGCAACGTATAGCCAACAGAGACGTCTCGTATGACCAGTATTTTACTGAAATCAAGGCCGATGCCGCACCTGTAAAACCTGACGAGAAAGGTTTTGTACGTCGCTGGACCATACTTGAACCGATCAATAAACCGAACGGCAGCAATACTGTTTTTACAGACAGTTATATTCAGGCTGAACTGACGAAGGAGTATTTCAACAATCAGTTCACGAGTAATATCAATGCTCTTCCTAAGACCGGAGAGTCAGTTATAATTGAGTCCGAGGCTCCACGTCCCAGCGGTCGCAGATTAATTGGTTCTGCTCCTGCAGGTCAGGGTGCTCCTCAAGGTCAGGGTGCTCCCCAGGGTGCTCCTCAAGCCGGTGCTATGCCTCCTATGGGTATGGGCACTCCCGCTACAGATGAGCCCACAATGATAAAGGACACACTTACATGGCATTCAGTTGACAGTAAGTTATTCAACATCAAGCTCATCCGTTTTGCAACAGGTCTTTCGGACGGCAATAAGCGCTATGGTCTTATCTTTAACGCCTTCACAGTGATCAATTGTGAGGAAGATATACCCAATGTGCGTTTGGCCGGCGGTTCAAATGCCGCATCAATCTGGTGGGTCAACGGTGAGCAGGTCCTTACGCTCCAGGCCGACCGTCGCATGGTTGCCGACAATGGAATGTCAAAACGTATAACCCTTAAGAAGGGTAAGAATCTGGTTCGCGTGGCTGTAATCAATGGTCCCGGCATGAGCGATATGTGCATGCGTTTCTATAAAGAGGATGGCACTACTATTCTCACGAACTACACCATAACTAATATGTAAATTCAAATCGTACACAACATGAATATGAAGAAGATATTTCAAATGGGCTTTGCAGCCCTTGTTTCAGTTTCATTGTCTGGAACTGTAATGGCTCAGATTGGCAGTCCGTTCATTCACGATCCTGCCACAATCCAGGAGTGTGACGGCAAATACTACACCTGGGGAACCGGTGGCTCACCTCTGGTTTCAAGTGACGGTTGGGTGTGGTCAGGTGAAGGCGGTGCACGCATACAGGTTGGCGCCGCTCCCGATATGATGAAGATAGGTGATCGTTATTTGTGTGCTCACAGCTCGACAGGAGGCGGCCTGGGTGGCGGTCATGCAGGTACAATCCGTACCATGTGGAACAAGACCCTGGATCCCAACTCTCCCGATTACGAGTGGACAGAGCAGATTCAGGTGGCTGAATCACTAAATGACGAGGACTGTGATGCTATTGATGCCGGTCTCTTTATGGATCCTAATACCGGACGCTTGTGGGTCACATATGGAACATACTTCGGTTTTATCCGCGTCGTGGAGCTAGACCCTGTTACCGGTGACCGCGCAGCCGGCGCTGTTGACATAAACGTAGCTATCGACTGCGAAGCCACAACTATGATTTACAGGAATGGCTGGTACTATCTGCTCGGTACACACGGTACCTGCTGCGATGGCGTTAACTCAACCTATAATATAGTTGTAGGCCGTTCCAAGAGTCCCACCGGCCCCTTCATTGACAATGTAGGTCGGGATATGATCGAGGGCGGTGCCAAGATGGTTCTCGGTGCCAGAGACGGTTATACCGGAGCAGGACACTTTGGCCGTTACATCATTGATGAAGGCGTTGAGAAGATGTCATTCCACTGGGAGGCCGACTACTATCAGGGTGGCCGCAGCACACTGGGAATTCTTCCTATCGTATGGAGAAATGACTGGCCTGAGGCCGGTTACAATGTGAAGCCCGGCGTTTATGAAATAGAATCCGAGCGCAGAGGATATGCTCTCGAAATAGCTACGGAATATGTTCGCCTGCAGGGTGGTCGCGGTATGTTTGGCGGTGCCCAGACACAGGCTCCTACGGTCGTTCCTTTCCAGAAACTGGAGGATGTTATCGGAAACTGGCCCAAGGGTAATATTGATGTCAGACTTATTGACTATCAGTTCCGTCCCAATCAGAAGTGGGAACTTGTAGCTCTTGACGAAGGTACACTGGGCACTCCTTACTATAAGATTGTCATTGCAGGCACCAATCGTGCGCTTGCTGCAACTGCAGACAAGGAACTCACAACCGTTCCTCAGTTTACCGGTGCTCCTGAGCAGCTGTGGAGTATTGACCAGCTGACCGACGGCACCTACCGGATTATGCCTAAGGCTGTTCCCGGAACCAACGATAAGGTATGCCTTATCTCAATAGGTGACTCGAACGTTTCACTTGGCAAGTTCGACTTCAATGACGTAAATTGTAAGTGGAATTTCCGTCAATATTGATTTATTTTTAAATTATTGTTGCAGGTAACGATATTAATCACTATACTTGCAAAGGATAAGTTATACAAATTTAAATTTAGTGGCGGGGGGCTTTNNTTTTTTATTTTTAACCTTTAGTTCATTATTTTAACTATGAAAAACAAATTGAAAGGGTATTTGCCTTCAGCCCTGAAGAAGGCGTCTGTGTTTTCCAAAGGTCATGCGTTTACGGCAATAATTGCTCTGTCGCTGACACTCTTTTCATCATCTTGTAATCGTGATCACTCGACCATTGAGGTAAGTGACGGTAAAGTACCGCTTGTCATCAATGTAAACGGTATAAGCCAATCCTACTCAGGGATGGCCGATACCAAGGCTGTGGTGGATGTGGGTGAGGTATGTACAAACCTCAGTTGCGCCATCTATACGACTAACGGTGAAACGACTGATAAAATTCAGATCAACCAGAACAGCAGTGAAGAGTCGTTCGGTACCGTCTCTACCAATATTTCGGTCGGATTGCACAAAATTGTCGTGGTTGCCCATAGTGGTGATAAGAATCCCACTATGACCAATCCGGAATCCATCTCTTTCAGCAACACCACAACTCTGAAGACAACCGATGTGTTCTGCTGGTCGGCTGAAGTTGATGTGACGGCCGAGACCGGGGTCATTGAGGTCAATTTGGTACGTGTTACGGCAATGTTCCGTCTGGTAATGACTGATTCGGAGATTCCTTCACAGGTAGTCTCCTTGAACTTCAGGTACACCGGCGGCAGCGCGGCCCTTAATCCGAGTACCGGCGAAGGTACTACAAAAAGTACTCAGAATGAGGCTTTTACCATCGAAACAGGACAGAAGACTTTTGAGGTCTATACCATTCCAAGATTTGAGGAGAAGGATGGAGAGAGGGTTGCATCGAAGTTGAAGATAACCATCTCGGCAATCGATGAGTACGGGAACAATGTCAAAGAGAGGATACTTGAGGATGTGCCTGTCACAAAAAATTGGATAACACGCTGCAGCGGTGAAT
>DDLZ01000116.1 GCA_002340405.1 Bacteroidales bacterium UBA2559 | reverse complement strand
GTTGTGAAAACATTTAGAGCGGGGCACCCTAACGGTGTCTCTCTCTTTTATATTTATAAGGCTATACTGTCAGCAGGGCTACAAGGGCTTCCAGGTGGTGAGCGTCGGTGTTGTCGAATCTGTTTAGGTGGCGGCTGTCTATGTCTAAGACGGCAATCACTTTGCCATCTTTTAGGATTGGGACGACTATCTCGCTGCGGGATTCACTGCTGCAGGCTATATGGCCGGGGAACTGCTCTACATCGGGTACGATGATTGTCTCCATGCGCTGCCATGCTGTGCCGCATACTCCACGGCCGAATGCGATGCGGGTGCAGGCAACCGGTCCCCGGAAGGGTCCTAGAACCAACTGTTCAACACCGTCTTTATCCTGACGCACTATATAGAATCCTGTCCACCAGAAGCCCATCGTTTCATGCACAAGAGCTGCCAGATTGGCCATATTGGCTATCAGGTCGCTCTCTCCGCTTACCAGCGAAGTCGCTTCTTTGAGCAGTTGTCTGTATTTTTCTGACTTATTTTCCATATTTAATCTGAAAATTCGACTAAATATTGTCGTAATGATTTTTGTTTGATACAAAAATAGAAAAAAAGCGGGTGAATGGAACCGCCCTGTTGGAATGTCTTAGCGGAAAAGGGTTATTTTTGCAATATGACATTTAAGGAGGCGGTTTATAAGGCTGTGGGTCTGATTCCCAAAGGACGTGTGGCTACATACGGTCAGGTGGCCGTGATGGCCGGCTATACGGTTGGGGCGTCACGTGCCGTGGGCAATGCGATACATTCCAATGCCGATCCCGTAAAGGTGCCATGCCATCGTGTGGTCGGGGCCGACGGTCGTATGGGCTCGAATTTCGGACGCGGCGGTCCTGCCGTGCAGCGTCAGATTTTGGAGAAAGAGGGGGTTGTTTTTCTGAACGACAAGGTCGATCTTGCACGCAGCGGAATAGTCATTGAGGAGCATCCGATGCAGCCGTTCCTGCCGGCCAACGGGCGCATTCTGTTTCTCGGCAGTTTCCCGCCGCCCCGCGCCCGATGGTCTATGGATTTCTTTTACCCCAACTGGATAAACGATTTTTGGCGGATACAGGGGCTGAACGGTTTTGGCGACCCCCGTCATTTTGAGAAGAGAGGAGAAAAACGCTTTGACCTTGACAGAATAACGGAATTCTGCACAAGTCGCGGATTGGCTTTTTTTGATACTGCCCGTAAGGTGTGCCGTCTGAAAGGCAATGCCAGCGACGAGTTCCTGCTGATACTGGAACCGGCTCCGATAATCTCTTTTCTTCAATCCATGCCTCATTGCCGCACTATAGTGACAACCGGAGGTAAAGCATCGGAAGAGTTCCTGAATATAATACGGGAATTGACATCATCTGAAAAAGCAACGGTAATAAGCATAAATAAGCTGCCCGCATTTGGGGAGAGAGTCAGTCTCAGCATATCCGGACGTGATATGGAGTGGCGGCGTATGCCCTCCACCTCGCGGGCTTACCCCATGCCGCTGCAGGAGAAAGCCGCCTATTACTCGAAGCTCAATGTTTGAAATAACCCGATAGAACGCTGTCAGTCTAATGAGTGGATTACCAGACCTGAGCGGAGTTTAGGTTCGAACCAGGTGGTTTTGGGCGGCATTATGTTGCCGGTATCGGCTATTGTCATAAGCTGCTTCATTGTGACCGGATAGAGGGCAAGAGCCATTCTCATTTCACCGCTGTCAACGCGACGTTTCAGTTCGCCAAGTCCGCGTATGCCGCCTACAAAATCGACTCTCTTATCGCGGCGCAGGTCTTTTATGCCGAGTATCTCATCGAGGATAAGGTTTGATAAGATTGAGACATCGAGCACCTCAAGAGGGTCGTTTTCATCGAATCTGCCGGGTTTGACGGTCAGCTTATACCATTCTCCGTCAATATAGAGTGAGAAGGTATGCATTGCGGCCGGCTTGAATATCTCCCTGCCCTGCTTTTCTACAGTGAAGTTTTTTTCCAGCGCCTTGAGGAACTCATCGGTTGTCATGCCGTTCAGGTCCTTTACAACACGGTTATAATCGATGATCGTGAGCTGTGAAGCGGGGAAACATACTGCCATGAAGTAGTTGTACTCTTCGGTCCCGTTGTGGTGGGGATTCTGGCGGCCCTTCTGGGCGCATGCCAGAGCGGCCGCCGCCGAACGGTGATGACCGTCAGCAATATAGAGCGAAGGGATCTGTGCAAAACGTTCCGTGACGGTTGCGATATCCTCATCGGCATCGATTATCCACAGCCGATGTCGGAATCCGTCACCCTTGGCTGTAAAGTCATATTCCGGAGCGCCCTTGACATATTTTGCAACCAGTCTGTCCAGAACGTCATCATCGGGATAGGTGAAAAAGACCGGCTCGATGTTGGCATTGGTCAGAAGGATATTTTTCATGCGGTCCTCCTCCTTGCTGGGATGGGTGAGCTCATGTTTCTTGATGTTGCCTTTCAGATAGTCTTCAACATAAGCGCAAACCACAAGTCCGTACTGGGTCTTGTTGTTCATAGTCTGCGCATAGATGTAATACCGCTCTTTTTTGTCACGTACCAGCCAGCCTTTTTCCTGAAACATACGGAAATTCTCGGCAGCCTTTGCATATACTTTCGGATCGGTCTCCTCGGCAATAGGATCGAAATCTATCTCCGGTTTGATGATACGGTACAGGGATTCTTCGTTACCGGCAGCCTCGGCCTTAGCCTCTTGTGAGTTGAGCACGTCATAGGGACGGCATTGAACTTTTTCTACAAGGTTTTTGGGTGGGCGTATGCCCTGAAAGGGTTTTACGATAGCCATTTATAAAATCTTTTCAAAAACAAAAGTTATCTGTTCACCATGAAGGTGGTGCATCCCTCCTTCAGGAATCCCACAATCTGTTTTGCAGCGGCAATACCGGCATTGATGTTGGCCTCGGCAGTCTCGGCGCCCATCTTTTTGGGAGTTGCAAAATAGCGGTCAGGGCAGAGTTCTTCAAATTTGCAAGCGGCGGCGGGAGCAATGTCAGAAATGAATTTCAGGTCCTCGCGCTCTTTCATGAGCTGCAGAAGTTCCTCCTCGTTTATTATCTCCTTACGCGCCGAATTGATCAGCACTGCGCCCTTGGGCATCAGACCTACCAGGTCACGGCCTATCAGGTTCCTGGTCTCATCGGTAGCAGGCAGATGCAGGGATATGAACTGACAGGTCTTGTACATCTCCTTAATAGAATCAACGGTATGTACACCTGCAGCCTCAATAACCTCCTTGGGGCAGTATGCATCATACGCATATACCTCCATGCCGAATCCCTTTGCAATACGGGCTACATTACGTCCCACATTGCCGAAAGCATGTATGCCCAGCTTCTTGCCCATGAGCTCACAACCCGATGCGCCTTTGTAAAAATTACGTACGGCATTGAGCATAAACCCGAATACGATTTCGGCAACGGCATTGGCATTCTGTCCCGGAGTATTCATGACGCATACGCCGTGAGCGGTAGCCGATTTCAGATCGACGTTATCGTAACCGGCGCCTGCGCGAACTACAATCTTAAGTTTCTTAGCGGCATCAAACACCTCGGCATCCACAATATCGCTGCGTATTATGAGGGCATCGGCATCGGCAACAGCCTTGAGCAGATCTGATTTCTCTGTGTAATTTTCAAGCAGAGCCAGTTCGTAGCCGGCATCCTCAATAACCTTACGAATTCCGTCAACGGCAACCTTGGCAAAAGGTTTTACTGTTGCAACAAGTACTTTCATATTGTATATTATTTGATTCGTTTGAATGATTTAATGTTTGGCTTCAAATTCTCTCATGCAGGCAATCAGAGCATCGACACTCTCCATTGGCTGAGCGTTGTAGCATGAAGCACGGAAACCGCCCACCGTACGGTGACCTTTGATCTCCACCATGCCTCTGCTCTGTGCAAACTGAAGGAATTCCTCCTCCAACTCTTGGTACTCGGGAGCCATAACCCAGCATATATTCATATAGGAACGGTCCTCAACCTCGGCTGTACCGACGAACAGCTTATTATGGTCAATCTCCGTATAGAGTTTGGCGGCACGGGTTACGGCACGTTTTGACATCTCTCTTACCCCACCCTGTGCCTTGAGCCAGCGCAGTGATTCAAGAGCGGAAAGAATTGTAAATGTAGGAGGTGTATTGTACATTGAGCCGTTGTCAATATGTGTCTGATAGTTAAGCATGGTAGGAATATAGCGATCCACCTTGCCCAGAGCATCGTTTTTGATTATAATGACTGCCATTCCTGCGGGAGCCAGATTTTTCTGTGCACCGCCGTATATGCAGTTATATTTGCTTACATCAACAGGACGCGAGAAGATGTCCGATGACATGTCCGATATCAATGGAACCGGACTGTCCGGATCAATGTGGATTTCGGTACCGTAAATGGTATTGTTTGCAGTAAAGTGAAAATAGTCCGCATCGGCAGGGATCACATAGTCCTTAGGGATATATGTGTAATTGGCATCGGCCGATGAAGCCACCTCGACCACCTCGCCGAAACCTTTAGCCTCCTTCAGTGCTTTACTTGCCCATAAACCTGTAGTAAGGTATGCGGCTTTCTTATTAAGAAAATTATAAGGTACACGACAGAACTCCATACTGGCGCCGCCGGCCAGGAAAATTACCGAATAATCATCGGGAACATCTAAGATCTCCTTAACTAGAGCCGCAGCTTCATCAACAATCGGTTTGAACTCCTTGGCACGGTGACTGATAGAAAGAATTGAAATACCTGTACCGGCAAAATCATGAACGGCCTGAGCCGATTTTTCAATCACTTCCTGCGGAAGAACAGCAGGACCTGCGCAAAAATTATGCTTCATTACAATTTTATTTGTTAAAGTTTAAATTTGAGCGCAAAATTACTCCCAATATCCATGCAAAACAAACATTCTTATATTAAAAATTGATAAAGTTTTCAACAGTTTACATCATTTTTGCAATCACAAAACCATTATTGCTTACGTTTTTTAAGATTTTCGGGGTATTTTATTACATTTTGTCAAACATATTCATCAACCTCCAATGAATATCTGACAAAGTGTAAGATTTAGAAAAAATGAAGATTTTTTACTCAAACAGAGCGGACAACGTACCGATGATATCTTTTAAATTTAAATCATGTTATTTATAAAAAATTTGCTACTTTTGAAAATGCTATGTTGCAGCTAACAGAAAACCTAAACTTAACCATAATGAAATCAATTGTTCTATTTTTAGCCTTACTCCAAGTCAGTGCGCTGACTTGCATTGCTCAAAACAAGCAGTCTATGCCGATTCAAGCCGGTGCCGCAAAAGTATCCATAACGCCCGACAAAGAGGCTCTTCCAAGAAACTATCTGGGTATTAACGACAGTATTTTCACCAGAGCCATTGTCATTGATAATGGAGAAACCGGTGCCGCACTCATATCGGTCGAGGTAGGTATGCTGCGCGACAACAACTGGTCTTCAATTACTAAACAAATTGAAGAAGAGCTGGGTATTCCGGCACAGAACATCATGCTGACCGCCACACATACGCACAGTGTCCCTTTTAATGTGGGCGGAGCCCAACTTGAGCAGAAAATAGTTGAATCTGTTAAGCAGGCAAAATCGGCTTTACAACCGGCGCGTATGGGTTACGGTACCGGCGTTTCCTATATTAATGTAAACAGGAACATGATTGATCCGAAAACACGGGGCTGGTGGGAAGGGCCGAACTATGACGGTCCGTCTGATAAGACTGTTGCCGTACTCTATTTTGAGACATTAGAGGGAAAACCGATAGCCGTCTATTATAATTATGCAATGCATGGGGTATTGACGGGTCAACTTGATATGGTCAGCGGCGATGCGCCGGGCGCCGCTTCAAGGTATATTGAAAATTCCTATGATAATAAGATAGTAGCATTATGGTCAACCGGTTGTCAGGGAGATCAGAATCCGATTTACTTTCAGCAGACATTCGATTTGCGGGATATTCGTATAAAAGAGTATGCCGAGAGGGGTGAAGACATCAGCAATTCAATGCCTCCGGGAGGTACGGGACTGGACAGGAATAACCCTGAAGTGCAACGGCTTATGAACGAGCAAAAAGAGATCACAAAAGCCATGGGAGTCATGTTGGGAGAAGAGGTTAAACATGTTATCAGGAATATTGACCGCCCTGAAAAATCTGCAACCATCGCTGCTGCGCAGAAAACAGCAGTCATCCCCGGACGCAACAGGACAAACACCGGCAGGGCCGGCAGCGCCGGAACGTACGTTGACGGAGACTCGGTCAGGATCAGGCTGGGTCTGTTGATGTTTAACGATATTGCGATTGGGGCTATCAATGCAGAGGTTTTCAGTCAGATTGCCATACAACTGAAAAAAGAGTCCCCATTTTCACGTACCATGGTCGTATCTGTGACCAACGGCAGTGCAAACTCCGGTTATATACCCAACGATGCCGCATTCGGTTATCAGACCTTCGAAGTCCTCTCTTCCAGATGTAAGCCGGGATATGCGGAGAGAGCGATTATTGACGGTATTTTAGATTTAATGGAACAAGTTAAAAGATAATGGATAATCCACATAAAAGAGCGTCAGAAGCTATTGTTTCCAAGCTCATTGATATTGTCAGAAAGAAGCAGACGATGTTTGTCATGACTCTTGCCGGAGAGAGCGGAAGCGGCAAGAGTGTAACCGGTCAGGCTCTGGTGAAGGCATTTGCAGAGAGAGGGATCTCTGCCATACTCATAGGGCTGGACAATTATTTTGTCCTTCCTCCCAAAGCAAATGATGCCATGCGCAAAAAAGACCCAACCTGGCTGGGGCCGCACAAGGAGGTCGATCTGAAACGGTTGGACCGCCAGCTTTTTGAGGCCGTTAACGGAGCGAAAGAATTTCTCTCTCCACACATCGATTATGATTCGGGGGTGGAAACCACCGTTCCCATTCCGATTGAAGAGGTAAAAGTAATTGTTGTGGAAGGTACATATACCTCTCTGTTAAGGCATGTCGATGTGAGGATATTCATTGACGCCGACTACCATGATACGCTGAAATACAGAATTCAGCGTAACCGTGGAAACGAGGTTAACGATCCCTTTGTGGAGGGAATTCTGGAAACGGAGCACAAAATAATCGCCGGTCATAAGAATCTGGCTGATATTATCATTACCAAAACGTACGATGTTGTTTTTGTAACCGATTAATAGCATCATATCGTGTCAGTAAAAAACAAAGTACAACTGATTACCTATCCCGACTCGTTAGGCGGGAACTTGAAGACGTTGGACTGTCTGCTTCAAGATAAGCTCAACGGCGTTTTCGAAGGCGGAGTTCATATTCTGCCTCCGTTCCCATCGTCAGGCGACAGAGGGTTTGCACCGCTGACCTATCTGGAGATTGACCCAGATTTTGGAACGTGGGAAGACATTCAGGCCATAAGCCGGCATACAGATATCATGCTTGACATTATGGTGAATCACATTTCAAGACAATCGGTATGGTTTCAGGATTTCCTGAAAAAGGGAAGAGATTCGGAATATGCCGATCTGTTCATCACTCTTGATAAACTATGGGATGACGGTAAACCGAAAGCCGAAGATCTGGATAAGGTTTTTCTCAGACGCACAAAGCCATTCTCAACATTTACGATAGAAGAGTCAGGCAAACAAGAGACGGTTTGGACAACCTTCGGCAGACAGGATCCGTCCGAACAGATTGATTTGGATCTGAACTCCGATGCTGCAAAACAGCTGTTGGCCGGTTTTTTGACCCACCTGAGCAATATGAATGTCAAGTATGTAAGGCTTGACGCGGTGGGTTATGTGATAAAAAAACCGGGTACCTCCTGTTTCTTTGTTGAACCTGAAATTTACGATTTTCTGGAATGGATAAACACATTGGCTGTACCTCTCGGTATCACACTGTTGCCGGAGGTGCATTCAATATACCGCTATCAGTATAAATTGGCAGAAAAGGGGTATTGGATTTATGATTTCATTTTGCCGTTTCTTATACTTGAGGTATTGATAACCCGCAAATCGGCCCGATTGATCGAATACCTGAGAACGCGTCCCCATAATCAATTCACCATGCTCGATTGTCACGACGGCATACCGGTAAAGCCCGATCTGGATGAGCTGGTAAGTACCGCCGATGCACGCCGGATTGTCGATGTCTGTCTTAAAAGAGGGGCTAACCTGAGTCTGATTTTCTCCGATAAATATAAAAGTGAAGACGGATTTGATGTGCATCAGATAAGATGTTCGTATTACTCTGTCCTCGATTGTGACGATGATGCTTATATTACGGCCAGGGCTGTTCAATTTTTCACTCCGGGCATTCCGCAGGTCTATTACGTGGGACTGTTGGCCGGAGAGAACGACACGGAAAAGGTCAAGAGGAGCGGAGAAGGACGTGAAATAAACCGTCACAACTTCACTATGGACGAAATAGAGGAATCTTTACAAAAACCGGTCGTCAAACGTCTGCTTCGGTTGATACGTTTCAGAAACAGTCACCCCGCTTTCGAAGGTGATTTTTCCGTAAAAGCTGTAACCGACGGTTTTGAGATGACCTGGATAAATGTCAAGAGCAGATGCCGGCTGACTGTCAACCTTGAAACCGGTAAATCGGTCATCACATATACCGATGATCGGGAGCAGTGGATTACCTATCAAATATAAACCTAAAACTAAATATCAACAATGTCAAACCAATCTATTTCACAATCCCATCGGTCAACCATTAAATGGCTGACCTACTTGATGTTCATGATGTTCGCTATGACTACCGATGCCGTTGGAGTCATTATTCCCGAAGTCATGAAAGCGTTTAATCTGAATATGACAACGGCAGGAATGATACACTATATGCCTATGATAGCTATGGCCTTATCAGGCGTTTTTCTGGGATTCTTATCTGACAAATTGGGACGTAAGGCCACAATAGTTCTAGGACTGACAGTTTTCGCAATCAATTCCTACCTCTACATTGTAGCGAATACTTATGGCTTTATCTTAACCCTGATGGCTGTAGGAGGTCTCTCCATCGGAGTCTTTAAAACAGGTGCATTGGCTCTGATAGGCGACCTGTGCGGATCGACCAAACAACACACTACAACCATGAACGCTGTTGAAGGATTTTTTGCTGTCGGAGCTATTATCGGACCTATGATTGTCACATATTTACTCTCCAAATCTGTCAGATGGCAATGGTTGTATGTGATAGCCGGAAGTCTGTGTGTGTTGCTGATTATTATGGCGTCGGTAGTCCGTTATCCCGAGACAAAGAAGAGCACACATGAGAATATAAACCTATCAAGGACCTTCTCTATGCTGAAAGATCCGTATGCTTTGGGCTTTTCCATAGGAGCATTCCTGTATGTAGCCGTAGAATGTGCGGTTTATGTATGGATGCCTACTCTAATTGAACAATATGAGGGCAGACTGATTCTTATAGCCACATATTCACTCTCTATCTTTTTTATACTCAGGGCATTGGGGCGGTTCATCGGAGTATGGCTGCTGGCACGGTTCAACTGGCTGACAATCCTCTGCGTTTTCTGTTTTCTGATCTTTTTGTGCTTCCTGGGCAGTGTCACAGGCGGCATCAGTGCAGCTGTCATACTGCTGCCGCTTTCAGGTCTGTTTATGTCTGTTATCTATCCCACTATTAACTCAAAAGGTATAAGCTGTTTCCCCAAGTCCAAACATGGCTCGGTGGCCGGTATTTTACTCTTCTTTACCGCAGCCGGTGCCGCTCTAGGACCATTGGCTATGGGCGGAGTAAGTGATTTATTTGGCAGTAATGCTTATTACGGCTTTATTCTGGCGACCGTTTTCGCTGCCATATTGTTTGTGGGCGCATTACTGAACATGATATTCAACCCGACAAAAGCCAGGTTGCAGAGTTTGGACGAATCGGAATACGATATCCATACAACAGAAAAAAACTGAACCCCGACACCCCATAACAGTATCACCTTGAAGTATCTGACAATTAAACATAGCAGTATCTAACATTTAAATATAGGAGAATTAACAATGAAAACGAAATCACTCTTATTGGCACTTTTTTCCCTGTTCTTTTCAGAACTTGTAATAGCACAGCAGCCCGATCCGGTTATGACCGATTGCGGGTTGATTCAGGGAATGTTTGAAAACGGATTGACAGTTTATAAAGGTGTTCCATTTGCTGCTCCGCCGGTAGGTGAACTGAGATGGAAAGCCCCTCAGCCTATGAAAAAATGGGAAGGAGTAAGGCAAGCTGTCGAATTTGCTCCCGGACCGCCGCAGGGACAAAACTTTTCGTTTGGCAAAAGCGAAGATTGTCTGTATCTGAATGTCTGGTCGCCGGCCAAAACCGCTGATGACCGTATTCCGGTATTGGTTTGGATCCATGGAGGAGGCTTTTCGGCAGGGGCGGCCTCAGAACATATGTTCAATGGTGAGAACCTGGCAAAAAAAGGCGTTGTGCTGGTCTGTATAGCCTATCGTCTCGGACAACTGGGATTCCTCGCCCACCCTGAACTGAGTGCCGAGAGTCCGGCTCATGTTTCCGGAAACTACGGATTGCTCGATATGATTGCAGCTCTGCAATGGATACAGAAAAACATAGCCGCAATGGGAGGCGACCCCAATAAAGTGACCATCTTCGGTGAGTCTGCTGGCGGCATAGCTGTAAGTATGTTATGCGCTTCGCCACTGGCAAAGGGTTTGTTCAGCGGAGCTATCTGTCAAAGCGGCGGTTCATTCGGTCCGGCCAGCGTCAAGACAGCATCGGGCGAAAACATGAAGCTGCTGAAAGATGCAGAACAGACGGGTATCGCGTTTGCCAACAATTTAGGGGCGGCATCCATAGCCGAACTGAGAAAGCTGGATGCAGACAGACTCACTGCCGGAATGGGGATTGGAATGGCATGGCCAAATATTGACGGGTACGTAATTCCCGATGACCAGTTCAAACTCTACGAAGCGGGAAAATACAACGATGTTCCGGTTCTCATCGGCTATAATTCGGATGAAGGCGCCAGTTTTTCACGGGCCAGAACACCTGAAGAATATTATAATGCGGTAAAAAACCGTTATGAAAAGTTTGCCGATGATTTGATTAAAGTCTATCCGGCCGGAGCAACAACCGTCCCCAAAACAGCCCGCGATCTGGATCGGGATGCCGCATTCGGCTGGCACACATGGAGCTGGGCCCGTTTGCAATCGAGAACCGGCAAATCAAAGGTCTTTTACTACTATTTTGACCAACACCCTGACTATCCGGAAGGCTCACCCCGTTATGGACAAGGCGCGCCACACGGCAGTGAGATTGTCTATGTGTTCCAACATCTAAATCAATCGAATCCGATGATGGGCAGCAGTCAGCGTACACCCTCAGATCAGGTGATATCCGATGCCATGTCAACTTATTGGACAAATTTTGCCAAATACGGCAATCCGAACGGAGAAGGCGTACCTGAATGGCCGGCCTTCAGCGAGGCCAATCCGAAAGTGATGTACTTTAACCAGACTCCATACGTCGGTCCTGTTCCAAGTGCCGATGCCCTTGAAGTACTGGATAAGTATTTTGAATGGAGAAGAACGCCCGAAGGACAAGGCGTGACAGAATAATTGTTTGAACCTTCATACTAAGCAACATGAGAAAAATAAGAATATTCGGTTTTTTGGCTCTCCTGACGACTTCAGCGCTTTCATTTCAAAGCATTCAGGCGCAAGTTAAGGTAATCTCTTTGGAACAGAGTCTGCCATCCGGTTCCGTAAACCCGGATCTGAGCGAAACAACGATTGAACTCAATCCCGGGAAACGGGTTGTGTACAATGTGGTAAAGCCCTCTTTACTCTATTATCCGGCTAAAAACAACACTTCCGGAACCAGTGTCATAATAGCACCGGGCGGAGCCCTGCAACTGCTCTCCATTGACAACGAAGGGATTAATGTGGCCGCATATCTCAATGAGAATGGCGTGGACGCTTTCGTATTGAAATACAGTCTTGTGCCTACAATAAAAGATGTCAACGCCGAGTTGCAGGAGAATTTTTTCACAACCGATGCCAAACGCGATTCCATGATCTCTACCATCATACCGTATGCTATGAAAGATGGACTTGCCGCAATCTCATACGTCAGGAAAAATGCTGCGGAATATGGCTTAAATCCAAACAGGATAGGTTTTATGGGCTTTTCGGCAGGAGGTACAGTCGCCCTCTCAGTCGCTTTTAACGGCAACAATGAAAACAGAGCTGATTTCCTTGCTGCGATCTATCCATGGATCGGTGAGCTGGGCGGCAACGTACCCAAGGAAAAGACGCCCGCCTTTCTGGTGGTCGCCAATGACGATCCTCTCAAACTCGTACCGCAGAGTATGAAAATATTTTCAAAATGGCAGGAAGCCGGTCAGCCTGTAGAGTTTCATATTTATGGAAAAGGCGGTCATGGTTTCGGTGCCGATAGAAATTACGCCCCGACTGACGGCTGGCTGAGTGCGTTTGTCAATTGGCTTGGCGGTGAAGGCTTGCTTTGGCCTGAGAATCCGCAAGGATATATGGCTCGTATGACTTACAGGGATATGTTGCGTATGCAGACAGCACAAGAAGAGAGTAAAAAAACCGATTGGCCCAATCTCGGCCGATATCTTAGGGAAAATCAGGCATTAGCCGGTACAAACAGAGATCAGGCGGTAGTCTTTTTTGGAAATTCCATTACCGAGAACTGGGTAAGATATGACAACAGCTTTTTTGAGAAAAACCGGTTCATCGGAAGAGGGATCGGCGGACAGACCACTTCGCAAATGTTGGTGCGTTTCAGGCAAGACGTAGTCAATCTGCATCCGGCCGCCGTCGTCATTCTTGCCGGTACAAATGACATTGCAGAGAATACCGGTCCTATATCGGTGGAGAATATTGCAGGCAATATCATTTCGATGGCCGAAATAGCAAAGGCCAATGGAATACAGCCCATTATTTGCGCGGTTATGCCGGTATATCAATATTCCTGGAACAAAACCGTTGAGCCGGTAGCCAAGATCCTATCGCTTAACCGGATGCTGAAGGAGTATGCCGAAGAGAATAATATCTCCTTTGTCGATTTTTATACACCTTTCGTTGACGAACGCGGCGGCTTGCCTGAAAAGTATTCTTCTGATGGGGTCCATCCCAACATTGAGTGTTACAAAATCATGGAAGAATTGGTGGGAAAGGAACTGATAAAGAAAAAGATCAGAGAGCAGATCGATTGACCCTTTGGTATTACCCGGCAAATCTTTATAAACTAACTTCTGTACAATTTAAGATTAACTGAAAAAAGAGATACCTCTAAACAGAAAACGAAACCTTAATATAATATGTGTTTTCAGCGATGGCGCTTGTAGCACATCTTCATGTCACAGATATTGCAGCTATATGGTAAATAGCGCACTTCGGGACCCACTCCTATCACTCCGCTCACCGACTTGACGGGGAGCATCAGACAGGATTCCGTCAGCTCTATTCCACAGGGACGCTCCTCTTCGAATAAACTAAACAGCTTAGGCTGCTCGGAGACATGCCAGCCGCAATAGCCGGGACTGAAACGGTTGGTGCGGTGAAAACCTTTGACATCCAACTCACCTTGGAGAATTGTCTCCATATAATCGGCAACGCTCTCCACTATCTGACTGCCCACCGAGTCCATTACGTATGTCTGGAACATATCGTCACGGCGCTTTACCGCATCGGTCCACTGAAAATAGCCTGTGCCTGCTGTCGCCACAAATACCGCAAACCGGGAAGCGCCCCGCAATTGACGGCATATTATCTTACCTGCATCGAAAGTGACCGGACCGGCGGGGCCTTGCAGCGTGAACTGCATAAAATCGCTTGAAAGAGTGCCGTCAAAGAAGAGATACTTGAACTGAGGACGCAAAAACTGCATTGACTCCTCAAGCAGATACTCGGTCATCTCGCGGGTCTGGGAATCGGGTTCGCTATCCTTGTAACCCATAAAGGAGTAGATCTCCCCCATGGGTATATCAAGCCGGTTCATATCAAGCTGTTGCCACGCCATAGAAAACTCTATTTAGACTCTTCAAAAAGGAAATCGCGAAAATCCGCGTAGTCGCTGCTTAACCCCACACTCTGCTTGACACCCTTCATAAAGGCCTGCAGACGTGCCGGAATCTCTACATCGCCGCCGATAATTGCATCGACACTGTCCTTAAACTTGGCAGGATGGGCAGTCTCAAGGAATACACCACATTCACCGGCTTTCAACTGCTCCCTAAGAGCGCGGTAGCCGCAGGCACCGTGCGGGTCAAGCAGATAACCGGTGCGTTCGTAACACTCCTTCAGGGTCTGAGCAATCTGCTCATCGGAATATGCGGCACCGCTTATGTGGCCTGCTATATCCTTGTGCGAATGATTATAGAGCGCCAGTATGCGGGCAAAATTGCTGGGGTCGCCCACATCCATTGCATTGGCCAGCGTCTGGATCGAGGGTTTAGGGGAATAGATTCCCGTCTTAAGATAGTTGAAGAATATGTCATTGGCGTTGTTGGCGGCAATGAAACGCTTCACGGGCAGTCCCATAAACCAGGCGAAAAGTCCGGCTGTTATATTGCCGAAATTACCGCTGGGAACGCATATGACCAGCTCTCTCTCTTTGCCGATGCGTTTCATCTGCGCATATGCGTTGAAGTAGTAAAATGACTGCGGCAAGAAACGGGCCACATTGATTGAGTTGGCCGATGTGAGTTTCATCCTCTTGTTAAGTTCGGCATCCATAAAGGCATTTTTGACCAGTGCCTGGCAGTCGTCAAAGACGCCGTCTATCTCAAGGGCGGTAATGTTACGGCCCAGGGTGGTAAACTGACACTCCTGAATGGGGGTAACCTTACCTTTCGGATAGAGCACATAGACATGGATGCCCTCTACACCCAGGAATCCGTTGGCCACGGCGCTGCCGGTATCACCCGATGTCGCCACAAGCACATTGACAAGCTCTTTCTCTTCCCTGTTGAAATAGCCCAGCAGACGGGCCATAAAACGGGCGCCGACATCCTTAAATGCAAGCGTGGGACCATGGAACAGTTCCAGAGAGTAGATATTTTCATCGACCTTAACCACAGGAGTCTCAAACGACAAGGTGTCATAAACTATCCGCTTAAGGTCATCGGCAAGGATATCGTCACCGAACAGCGCCTGTGCCGCTGCAAACGACATCTCCTGAAATGTCATACTGTCAATGCCGGCAAAAAAGGATTTGTCCATCACCTCCAGACGCTCAGGCATATAGAGACCGCGATCCGGCGCCAGTCCGCGCAGTACGGCCTCACGCAGAGTGACTTTGGCCGAGTTATGGTTTGTGCTGTAGTATTTCATTTTAACGAAAAAAATATATTGGCAAATTCAGAGCCCTCTACGGTACCGTAACCTCCCTTGGAGCAGGACTCCTCGTCAAAGGCATTGACACTGTCAGGCTCCAGCCCGGGGGCATATATTAAAAAAGGTACGGCTTCCGATGTGTGCGTACGGTGTGCGCAGGGCGTGAAATGGTCCGGCAGCACCGCTATGGCCACAGGTTCTTCCCACTTGGAGACCTCCTCGTAAATGGGACCTATCAGGCGGCTGTCCAGATCCTCAACGGTACGGTTCTTCAGGATGAAATTCCCCTCATGTCCGGCCTCATCGGGAGCCTCCACATGCAGATAGACAAAATCATCGGTCCTAAGGGCCTCGATGGCAGCCTTGGCCTTGTTCTCGTAATTGGTATCAAACAGGCCGGTAGCGCCCTCCACGTCAATAACCCTCATGCCGGCATAGTGACCTATCCCCTTTACAAGGTCCACAGCCGATATGACCGAACTGCTGCGGATTGAGGGATAGAGCTGATTGATAGGCGACATCTGCGGGCGGTACCCGGGCGACCAGGGCCAGATGCTGTTTGCAGGGTCCCTGCCCTCGCTGATACGTTTCAGATTGACGGGATGAGCGGCAAGGATCTCCTGCGAGCGGAGTATCAGATCATTGAGCAATTGTGCGGTAGGCGCGGCATCGGAGACGAGAGGCTTCACCATAAGCTCTCTAAACGGCTGTCCGGGTACATCGTGAGGCGGAGTGCAGAGCAGTTCCTTGCGGCCTCCGTCAACCACAAGCAGGTGACGGTACTGTATTCCGGTATAAAAATGTACCATATCGGTACCTAGTTCCCTCTCAAGGGCCTTTATTATAAGGTCGGCTTCGGGGGTGGTTATGTGTCCTGCCGAATGGTTCTTGATAAGTCCGTTCTCAATACAGATTATGTTACAGCGCATACCCATCTGCCCCGGCTTAATATCCACACCTATGTTGGCAGCCTCGAGCACCCCGCGGCCTTCGAACGATTCGGTAACGTCGTAGCCCAAAACAGACATATTGGCCACCTCGCTGCCGGGAGCAAAGCCGTCGGGCACGGTTTTGAACATACCTGTGCGACCTCTGCGCGCAAGCATGTCCATATACGGTTTACGTGCGTTCTGAAGAATTGTCTTTCCCCCAAACTCACCTATAGGCCAGTCGGCCATACCGTCACCGAGTATAATTATGTATTTCATCTCCGGATAAGAACAAATATGAAATCAGATGTTCGCAATTCGCATTATGTCGGCAAAGACACCGGCTGCCGTAACTGCCGCACCTGCGCCGTAACCCTGGATCATCATGGGATACTCCTTGTAGCGCTCGGTGGTGAGCAGGAATATGTTGTTGCTGCCCTGCAGATTGTAAAAGGGGTGATACTCGTTCACTTCGCATAGCGATACGCTGCCCTTGCCGTTTTCCAGACGGGCCACAAAACGCATACGCTTGCCCTCCTTCTCCACCCTCTTGCGGCGCTCCTCAAATTCGGCATCTAGCTGGGGCAGTCTCTTCCAGAAATCCTCGATTTTGCCCTCGAACATATTCTGCGGTATGAACAGGTCGCACTCAACGTCGCTCTGCTCAAGCTTGTAACCGCTCTCACGGGCCAGTATGACCAGCTTACGGATCACATCCTTGCCGCTCAGGTCTATCCGCGGGTCGGGTTCGCTGTAACCCTTCTCCTTGGCCAGCCGGATAGTGTCGCTCAGACGGCAGTCGGCACTCAGGTTGTTGAATATGAAGTTGAGCGTTCCACTGACCACAGCCTCAATCCTGAGTATCCTGTCACCGCTGTTAATCAAGTCATTAATGGTGTTTATTATAGGCAGACCCGCACCCACATTGGTCTCGAACAGGAACTTGATGCCGCGGCGCCGGGCCGTATTCTTGAGTTTAAGATACTTGTCATACTCTTCCGATGCAGCCACCTTATTGGCCGCCACAACCGATATGTTATGGTCCAGAAAATCGAGGTACAGTCCGGCCACATCGGCGCTGGCTGTGCAATCGACAAAGACCGAATTGAAAATATTCATCCTTATCACCTCGTCGCGCAGAATTTGAGTGTTGCTGGCAGGAGCCTTTTCAAGCTGCTCGCGATAGTTATCCAGACAGATCCCTTCACGGTTAAAGAGTGCTTTGCGGCCGCGGGCTATACCGACCACATTCAGCTTAAGACTGCTCTCATGCATAAGTTTTTCACGCTGCCGGCGGATCTGCTCCAACAGGCTGCTGCCCACCGTACCCACTCCGCAGATAAAGAGGTTGAGCACTTGATACTCAGAAAGGAAGAAAGAGTCATGTATAACGTTCAGCGATTTACGCAGCGACTCTTTCTGCACCACAAATGAGATATTGGTCTCCGATGCGCCCTGAGCACAGGCAATTACGTTGATTCCGTTGCGACCCAGCACACCGAACAGTTTGCCGGCGATACCGGGATTACGTTTCATATTTTCGCCTACAATAGCCACTGTTGCCAGTTCCATCTCGGCCGTTATGGGGAAGATGGCGCCCAATGCTATCTCCCTGCTGAACTCACGGTTCAACAGTTCACAGGCAGGTGCGGCATCAATATTACGTACACCTATCGAGGTACTGTTCTCCGATGATGCCTGTGAGACCAGGAAGACACTTATGCCGTTTTCGGCCAGAGTCTTGAATATGCGATAGTTGACTCCTATCACACCCACCATGCCGAGCCCCCGTATTGTTATAAGTGCGGTATCGTCTATGCTCGATATGCCCTTAATGGCCTTTGTGCCGGCCGGAAGTTCGTTAACTATCTCCGTGCCGCGTGCCGTGGGGTTGAAGGTGTTCTTTACAAGAATGGGAATGTTCCTCCGGCAAACCGGATAGATGGTAGGCGGATAGATTACCTTGGCGCCGAAGTTGCACAACTCCATAGCCTCTGCATAGCTCAGTTCATCAATGGTATAAGCGCCGGATATGACATGCGGATCGGCCGTCATAAATCCGTTTACATCGGTCCATATCTCCAGCACATCGGCATCAAGCGCTGCCGCAATGAGCGATGCCGTATAATCCGAACCGCCGCGTCCCAGATTAGTGATCTCGCCTGTAACGGCATCGGACGATATAAACCCGGGAACCAAGGCTCTTTTAGGCTTGACCTCCTCATCGCCGGCTTTGGGCCGGTCGCCGAATTCGGATTGGAATGTCTCGCGTATGAGACGGTAGGTCAAGTCAATATCTATGGTATGATTGGGTATGCTGTGTTCGGTCTTAATAAACTGACGGGCATCGTACAACTGAATGTCATCGACCAGATGTACCACAATCTGTGTTGAAAGGCGCTCCCCGTAGCTCAATATCGTATCCATAGTCTTATTCGACAGATCATGCAGCAGGAAGAGCCCGTGCATAATATCTTTCAACTCCCCGAACAGCTTGCGCACCTGATTGTACGCCTTACGGCGACGTTCGAGCGCTATCACGTCACGGATCAACTGTTCATGCCGTTTAAGCATAGCCTCAAGCTCTGCCTCATACTGACGGTCTCCGGCCGCAGCCGTTTTAGCCATAAGAATAAGTCCGTCCGTAACTCCGCAAAGCGCCGAAACCACAACAATCACATCGTCCGTCTGGGATTCAACTATTTTTTTTAAGGTAACAATGCCCTCCTTGTATCCAACGGAAGAGCCACCGAATTTTAATACTTTCACAGCTATCGCTTTTTTTCTGATTGCGAATTTACTCCTTTTTCACCAAATTACACAATCGGGATGCTATCTGTTATTTAAATAAGACCGAAATAACCTTTCCTTCACTTTTCTTTCCATTATCTTTGCAGAAAAAGAGAAAAACAGATGGGAAAAAAAATAAAAGTTGAGCTGCCGAAGTTTACATGGTGGGACTGGTTCCTTATACTGGGATTCATTACCGTAAGCGTAATAGTGAGTATCCTTAAAGGTAACTTCAGCACACTCAGTTTCATAGCCGGAACGTGCAGCATATTGTGTGTGATATTCGGAGTCAAAGGCAGTGTGCTGAACTTCCTGTTCGGATTTGCGGGATCATGCATACAGGGATACATTGCACTTAAAAGCGGACTTTACGCCAATGCCGCGCTGTTCCTGCTATATAACGTTCCAATGCAGTTCGTAGGCTGGTTCCAGTGGCGCAAACGTATGCTCGGAGGTGGCAGAGAGGGGATAAAAACCCGCTGGATGACCTGGCCGCAGAGAGCGCTGCTTGTAGTACTGTGCGCCCTCTCTGTATGGGGAGTGAGCCGGCTTCTGCTCATGACCGATGATCCGCAGCCCGTATCCGATGCTCTGGCTATGACCGTGGCTGTAGGCGCACAATTTTTGCTTACATTCGCATTTATAGAGCAGTGGTTTATGTGGCTGGTGGTAAATGGAGCAAATCTGATAATGTGGTCAATAGCGGCTGCAAGAGGGGTACAGTTTGCACCGATAATGATAATTCAATACGTCTTCTACACCATGAACTCAATCTACGGAATAGTGCTGTGGAGTCGTATGTCAAAAAAAGGATAAAGTATGGCTGTAAAGGATAAAATCGTGTTCGTCTGTTCCGAATGCGGATTCGACTCTCCCAAATGGAGCGGCAAGTGTCCCTCGTGCGGATATTGGAACACCATGAAAGAGATGAAAATAAAGAGTCCGACAGCTCAAAAGGAGGCATCGGTCTTAAGGAGAAGCGCATCGGGCAAGGGTATTGATGATTCCCGCCCACTGAATCTAAGTGAGATAGAGACAACCGACGAGGTACGCATAGATATGCGTGATCAGGAGTTGAACCGCGTGCTTGGCGGCGGCCTGGTGCAAGGCTCGATAGTTCTGATGGGCGGTGAGCCGGGAATAGGGAAATCCACCCTGACGCTGCAGACCGTGATGCGCCTCTCCGACAAAAAGGTACTCTATATATCCGGCGAGGAGAGCGCCCGGCAGATAAAGATGCGGGCCCAACGTCTGGCTGCAGCCGAAGGCGGGAAGACCCTGAATGAGAATCTATTTATTCTGTGCGAGACATCGCTTGAAAAAATATATAAGATAATAGAGGAGTTAAAGCCCGATCTGGTGGTGGTTGACTCCATACAGACCATAAGCAGCGAATATGCTGAGTCATCGGCCGGAAGCATTACGCAGGTGCGCGAATGCGCCGCATCCCTGCTCAAGTTTGCCAAGGAGAGCGGTACGCCCGTAATACTCATAGGACATATAACCAAAGACGGCTCGATTGCCGGTCCTAAGATACTGGAGCATATAGTTGACTCGGTCATACAGTTTGAGGGAGATCAGCACTATCTCTACCGTATTCTGAGACCCATAAAAAACCGTTTCGGCAGCACTGCCGAACTGGGTATATACGAGATGCGCGAGACAGGTCTGAAGCAGGTGAGCAACCCCAGCGAACTGCTGCTTACCAACAGCCACCGGGGAATGAGCGGAGTAACCATAGCCTGCACCATAGAGGGTGTGCGCACATTCCTGATCGAGGTGCAGGCACTAGCCAGCACGGCAGTGTACGGCACGCCGCAGCGCAGCTCAATAGGATTTGATGTGCGCCGTATGAATATGCTCCTGGCCGTACTTGAAAAACGCGTAGGCTTCAAACTGGGTCAGAAAGATGTATTCCTCAATATCGCCGGAGGTATAAAAGTGAATGATCCCGGTATAGATCTGGCAGTGATAAGCGCCATACTCTCCAGCAGTCTCGACATAGCCGTGGACCGTACCGTCTGCATGACCGGCGAGGTGGGGCTATCGGGCGAGATACGTCCCGTAAGCCGCATAGAACAACGCATAGCCGAATCGGCCAAACTCGGGTTCGAACGTATAATCATACCCCAAAACAACATGCACGGGCTGAAGAACCGCAAGTTCGGCATAGAGCTTATACCCGTTACCAGAGTTGATGAAGCATTCAAACAACTGTTCGGGTAGTTGATGGTTATATACTATTTATGAGTTGAGACCGCTTCGCTTGGCGGCAGTTGATGGTTGCGGGCATCGGTCGCCACAGCCACAGCCTTAGCCAGCTCGTAAAATGCCCTGCCGGTCATGGTATCCGGATTCAGGGCTGCCGGAACGCCGTCGTCACCCCCCTCACATATGCTCTGCACAATGGGAATCTGACCCAAAAGCGGTACATTGAGCTCGGCAGCCAGACGCTTGCCGCCCTCTTTGCCAAACAGATAATAGCGGTTATCGGGTAACTCGGCAGGCGTGAACCAGGCCATATTCTCCACCAGACCCAGTACCGGCACATTTACCTTATCGTTGGTAAACATGTCGATAGCCTTGCGGGCATCGGCAAGGGCAATCTGCTGAGGCGTACTAACCACCACAGCTCCGGTTATGCCCAGAGTCTGCACCAACGTAAGGTGAATATCGCTCGTTCCGGGCGGCATATCAATGACAAAATAGTCCAACTCACCCCAATCGGAATCGAGAATAAGCTGTTTTAGGGCATTGCTGGCCATGGCTCCGCGCCAGAGAACAGCCTGTCCGGGATCAACAAAATAGCCTATTGAGAGCAGCTTGATGCCGTACTGCTCAACAGGGATTATCAGATCGCGGCCTCCCTTGTTCTCTGCGTAGGGACGCGCATCCTCGGTTCTGAACATCTTGGGCATGGAAGGTCCGAAAATATCGGCATCCAGAAGTCCCACTCTGTATCCTATACCAGCCAGCGCCACTGCCAAATTAGCGGCGATCGTTGACTTGCCTACTCCACCCTTACCCGATGCCACCGCAATAATGTTCTTAACATGGGGCAGCGTATCGGGCTCCTCGGGACGCGGCGCCTGGCGGGTCTTGACTTTTACCGTAACATCGGTATCCTGACCCGCCCTGAGTTTGACGGCAGTCTCGGCCGATTTCACTATCGATTTGATGAAAGGATCGGTAGATTTTTCAAAGATAATTGAGAACGACACGCTGTTGCCGTCAATACGGATATCATCCTCAAGCATATCCATTGAAATTATATCCTTGCCGGTGCCCGGGTAACGGACAGTCTGCAAAGCCTCTTTTATAAGATTCGGATAAAGTGCCATATCTGTTGTTTTTAAGTTATTTTCTTGTTTGCAGTCCGCTGCGCTTGCTGCGACCATAACTGCGATAGTCATCCACATCAATCTCCACATCCGGCTCTGTAAGTTCACCCTCATGAGGCAGATTGAAGACTATATATTTTATACTCATGCCCCGTTCCAGCCACTGCTCTTCGTAATGGGTCCTGATGGAGAGTATATAGTCCGTATTGCCGCCGGCATACAGGTCATCGGTGCGGAACTCCACCGGCAGCCTGTTATGGTCCACATTGGCGCAGGTGTAGGTGTACATAAAATTGCTGTCCGTCTTCAGGTGAATGCGTCCTCCCGACTTGAGTATCCTGCGATAACGTTCCAGAAAAAAGGTCGATGTGAGTCGTTTGGTGCTCTTTTTCATCTGGGGATCGGGAAAGGTGAGCCATATCTCACTCACCTCATCGGGACCGAAGAATCGGTCAATCAGCTCTATGTTGACACGCAGAAAGGCCACATTCTGCATACCGGCCTCAAGGGATCGGGTGGCTCCCGTCCACATACGAGCGCCCTTTATGTCAACACCTATATAATTTCTATCAGGGAACAGAGCGGCCAGCCCTACTGTATATTCGCCGCGTCCGCAACCCAGCTCCAGTACAATAGGTCCGTCATTACGAAAGAAGGAGCTGTTCCAGCAGCCCCTCATTTCGAAAGGAATATCTTCCTTATATGAACAGGGCGGTTCGAAAACATGCGGATATCGCTGCATGTCGGCGAACTTGGCCAGCTTGTTCTTCCCCATGATCAGATATCGAGAACGGTTACCCAACCGTGAGTGTCGGGAGCGTCGCCGTATTGTATAGCCCGTAACTGATGGTAGAGTTTGGTCAGCACAGGTCCCGGCTTACCGTCCTTGGAAATTACATAAGAGACGTCCAACTCAATATCATCTATCCTCGATATGGGCGATATGACGGCCGCCGTTCCGCAGGCGCCTGCCTCATCCAGTTCATTAAGCTCTTCCAAAGGGACGGGACGATGTTCTACAGTCATACCGTTGTCAGCAGCCAATTGCATAAGGCTCTTGTTTGTAATAGAGGGCAAAATAGACTCCGACTTGGGAGTGATATAACTGTTACCCTTTATACCGATAAAATTGGCGGCGCCGCACTCGTCGATATATTTCTTCTCTCTGGCATCCAGATAGAATTCACTGCCGTAACCCTTATCATAAGCCAAATGATGTGCATAAAGGCTGGCAGCATAGTTACCGCCCACCTTATACTTACCCATTCCAAGGGGAGCCGAACGGTCAAAAGAGCGAACCAGCGCATAGGCATTGGCTGCAAAACCGCCCTTGAAATAGGGACCTACAGGCATGACGAAAACAATAAAAAGATACTCCTTTGCAGGCTTTACGCCTATCTCGGCACCGGTTCCTATCAGAAGAGGTCTGATATAGAGTGAAGCTCCGCTCTCGTAAGGCGGAATATAACTCTTGTTCAGCTCCACTACCCTTTCGACCATGTTGCAAAAGGTTTCAACGGGAAGCTCCGGCATCATCGTAGCGTGACAGGAACTCTGCAAACGTTTGGCATTCTCCTCCATGCGGAAAATACGCACCTTGCCATCTCTGCCACGGAAAGCTTTCAAGCCCTCAAAAGCCTCCTGACCATAGTGCAGACATGTTGCGGCTATATGCATCGGTATATACTCGGAGTCGGATTCCTCTATCTCACCCCATTTTCCGTTCTTGTATAAAATTCTCACATTCTTGTCGGTCTTCATGTAACCGAACGGCAGGTTAGACCAGTCAAGTTGTTTCATAATTAATTTTTTTTATCAGATGCGAAGTTACAAAAAATGACGGCACCATTCTTAGATTAAACCGTCAAATAAAGTAAATTTGCAGTGCAATGGAAAAAAAAGATAAAGAAACGGGGTCTGCAATGCCCGAAAGCAGCAATGAAAGGGTCATGAGAAAAATAAGGATAATACGTTTTATCCTTTTGTCAACAGTACTCTTTATAATCTCCGACACTATTGGCCGATGGTTCCTGCCTGAGGGCGCCCGCGCATCAGGAGTATATTTAGCGCTCATCTGGATGTTGTGCCTTGTAACAGGCGCTTTCCAGTTTTATGTGTTTAGAAAAATTCAAACCAAATGGATAAAATGGGCAGCAGCCGGAGGGTATTCAATTCTGTTTGTAATCGTACTGGCACTGTTTAATTTTTACCGTGGCGAGAAGCCGGATCTTATAGGTTACAGGATTTCGGTGACATTTATGCCGATAATAGGTTTCGCTATTGTGACCCTGACTACAAGCCTTCTAAAATGGTACGGACAGACCATAAAGCGGATCTTTCGGCTGGACTCAATAAACAATTTCGTGTTCATACTGTTTATGCTGATTCCTATAGTGCTTATAATTCTGTTGATTATCGGAAGTTATCGTCTTACCGGTTCACTTTCGGAAAGAGGACGTGAAATACAGCAATTTATCTCTGAGGGTGAGATAAACCGCAACACAGACCGCAGGGAGCCTTCCCGCCAATATGACCGTATTTTCAATGATCTGAATGAGATACAGCTTGAAGCCGCCAAAAAAAACGGTTTGAAAAGTCCCGTTTCGGAATCGGATGAACTGAGCCGGGACCTTGTCAAGATCAATTCCAACAAGCTCTATCATATAGACCACCTTACTCACTCCATACCCTATTTAGTTCCGAAAGCCGCCCAACTGCTTGAGGATATGGGCAGTGCGTTTCAGGACTCACTGTTCAACCGCGGATACAACCGCAACCACAAATTTACCGTTTCCAGCGTACTGAGAACCGAAGAAAACGTCAAACAGTTGCGTAAGACCAACGTCAATTCCACTGAAAACTCCTGCCACTGCTACGGCACCACCTTTGACATATCATATTTTACATTTCATACTCCCCACAGAGGCAAAAAGGCATCGGTCGATAAGATGCGACAAATACTAATGCAGGTGGCATACGATATGCGCAGGCTGGACCGCTGCTACGTAAAATACGAAAAACAGACGACCTGCCTGCACATTACCGTCAGATGAGGTTTAGTTCAAAAGAACATCGTCAATCCCCTCCCAATCCTCTTCGACCTGGAGTCCTTCAAACCCGATAGTTGAGAATTCCAGAC
>DDLZ01000052.1:152-2817 GCA_002340405.1 Bacteroidales bacterium UBA2559 | reverse complement strand
GGCCACAGAGTTACGTATAAAGGGATGCATGGTGGCCTTGAAAGCCTCCTCGTTGCATGCGCCCTGTCCGAAGATCATGTTTTCCGATGCAAGCACAGCCTCCGAGCCCACAAAGTTGGGATACATACGCTCCCATCCGCGGGGCAGAGTACATCCGTGGAAAATAACCATCAGTCCGTGGTCGTTGGCATCGCTCAGCACCTCCTCGTAGAGACGGATTGTCTCCTGTTTGTCGCCGCCCCAGAAGTCAACCTTGATTCCCTTGCAGCCCACCTTCTCCAGCCAGGCCATCTCCTTCTTGCGGATTATCGAGTTGTCCATCTTATTGATGGGACTCTGCACGATATCATTCCAATAGCCGCTTGAGCTGTACCAGAGGAAGACATCCACATTCTTGGAATTGGCATACTTGATAAGCTCCTCCATACGCTCGTATCCGATGTTCTGGTCCCAGCCGGCATCAATCAGGATATATTCGAAACTCATCTCCGATGCCAGGTCTATAAACTTGACCTGATCGTCCCAGTTACACGATGCATCCTGCCATACAATCCAGCTCCATGTGCTGCGACCGTACTTATAGTCACGCGCAGGCTCATAGAGCGGCTCCACGTAATCCCACATAACGGTGGTCTCCACTATCGGCTTCAGGTCGGCACCCACGGTGATGGTACGCCAGGGGGTTGAACCCGGCAGACGCAGTGCAGGGTGGATCGTGCCTATACCGTTATTCTCATCGGGCATCGGAAACTCTATCTTGTAAGTGTTGTCAACACAGTCACCCAGACGCGAGCCGCAGTATTTGCTGCTTACGCCGGTCTCACACAGCAGGACCCAGCCGTCATCGTTCACGCGGAACAGTCCGGGGAAGGTGTAGCCGTGGCCATAGCCCGAGCGCACATTCATCTCGCCGTCATGCGAATAGCCCTCCTCATAACTGGGCTTGGAACGCTGCCATCCTATCATGGCATCGCTCTGCGGGGTCAGGAAAGTGGTGGTGCCATCGGGGAAACGGAAGCCCGTGTTCTCAAACAGAACCCGTGTGCTGGCACGCTGCTGCGGTTTTGGTATGTTGTAGCGGATTGCCACATCATTGTCGCTGATACGGAATTCAAACTCAATATTCTGACGCGCCTCATTGGTAAGCGTCACGACGCATTTGGTATAGTCCCGGCTGATATGAGCCTGCTTAATGCGGTCAAGCGAGTATTCCGTCTTGAAGGTACCCGTAGTGACATCAGACACGGTAAGGTTCTTCGTGAAATCACCGTTCCCGGCCTCACGGCCCTGAGGCAGACCCTCAAGCGTAGGCCTTGCACCCATATCAAGCATAATGCCAATAGGCGAATCCTCAAGCATCACCTTGCCATCGTACAGGATGGAATAGGTAGGATTACTCACTCCGGCCAGATTCAGCTTAACCACCAGACGTCCGTCGGGACTCTTCACATCGGGAATCTCGTTCTGACCAATGGCCGGCATACAGATCAAGGCCGCCAGCAAAACCGATATAAATACTCTTCCTTTCATAATTTATAATGTTATAAGTTTTCAATAAGTTTCAATGATACTACGGTTTATCAATGTGGTTCCTATAAGTTCGCTATAGATCCCCTATAAGTTCCCTATGGGTTCCATATAAGTTCGCTATAGATTCCATATAAGTTCGTTATGGGTTCCCTATAAGTTCGCTGTGGGTTCCCTATGTTTAGAACAGTCTGAAACACATACGCAGGGTCAATTGCGGATAGATAGGATATTTATCGATATATTCTACTATCTCCTTCATCTCATTGCCGATTGAGCCGTCAAGCACATCGGCAAACTTAACCTCCCTATCCTGACAATAGAGAGTGGAGTTCCGGCATATCATAACGCCCAATTCAAGCTGCAGGCCCAAATGACCGTTCGGAACGCACCTGCCCAGACCCGCACCCACATAGTACTTCAGGGGATCAATCCTCAAATCGGCCTGCAGAGTGCCGCGTCCTTTCTCATCCTCAAGAACAGGATATGTCTCGTTACCTATCTTAACCTCAATATTATAGTCATCCTTGCCGGTCTCCTCCCTTAGCTCCTTCAAGGCAGCCCAATCGTTCGCAGTGGTCCTGCCCATCAAAGAGATGAGCGACTCCTCCTTTTCCGATTTCGAATAATAGACTCCGCCGGCCAGATACAGCCTGCCATTTGAAACAGGATACCAGTTGAGCATGAGCTTGTAATTGCTAAGACCCATCTCAATACCGGCATTTATGACAGACTCATCGGCAAACCAATTTTGGAACTGATGCCCCGTTGCGGCAGAATAGTCCTGCTGAGCCTGTTTCAGCTTGGCGGTATTCACACTGAAGTCGGTGTTAAACAATTCACCTGCCGGAGCCCAGTTATACCCTCCTTTAAGAACCAGATTTCGGGAGACGGGAATCGCCGCCTCAACCCCAAGCCCATGCAGACCGGCCTCCACGTCAAACGACAGATGCCTGAAAGCAACCATATTGTCCTGTGAAAACAGAGCGCCTGTAAATACCAGCGCAAACAAAGTAAAGAGAATCTTTTTCATTTGATTAAATTTGAATCGGTTTATTTATTATGCAAAAATAAACCAATATAATTCAGTACAAAAACAATTCCCGAAAAAATGCTTAACTTCGCGCCCTGATCAGGC
>DDLZ01000052.1:0-127 GCA_002340405.1 Bacteroidales bacterium UBA2559 | reverse complement strand
CAATCGCACGAAAACCAATCGCACGCAGTCCTTGTGTGATACCGATAATTGTGAACAAAAAAGAACTGAAAAGAAAAGCCTATCTTAGCAGACGAACAACCGGTCTGATTTTTGGGAATATTATAAG
>DDLZ01000002.1 GCA_002340405.1 Bacteroidales bacterium UBA2559 | reverse complement strand
GGCCTGGATGCGGTTGCATTTGGCACGCGTCAGTTCAAAGACATCGGGGTTCTTTTTGTGAGGCATAATGCTGGAGCCCGTGGTACAGTCATCGGGCAGCTGTATGAATCCGAAATTCTGGCTGTTGTACAGACATGCGTCGTAGGCCAGGCGGCTTATGGTTGCCGCTACCGATGCCAGTGCCGCGGCAACGTTGCGCTCCATCTTGCCCCGCGTCATCTGAGCATAGACCACATTGTAGTTCATGGACTCGAAACCCAGCAGATCGGTCGTCATCTGCCGGTTCAGTGGAAATGACGAACCGTATCCGGCCGCCGAACCCAGAGGGTTGCGGTTTACCATCTTGTAGGCAGCCTGCAGAAAGAGCATGTCGTCGGTCAGGGCCTCGGCGTATGCGCCGAACCAGAGTCCGAACGATGATGGCATAGCTACTTGCAGATGGGTGTATCCGGGCAGCAGAACATCTTTGAACCGTTCGCTCTGACGGATGAGTATGTCAAATAGTCCTTTGACGGAATTTGCAATCTCTTTAAGTCTGTCGCGGGTAAAGAGTTTAAGGTCTAACAGCACCTGATCATTGCGGGAACGGCCGCTGTGGATCTTCTTTCCCACGTCGCCGAAGCGGCGGGTAAGCATCAACTCAACCTGCGAGTGGACGTCCTCCACTCCCTCTTCGATCACGAACTGACCCCGGGCAACAGTGTCCAGCAGCTCTATCAGTCCTTCCGACAATGTTTTCAGCTCATCGGCCTCAAGAAGTCCGATGGATTGGAGCATGGTAATATGTGCAAGGGACCCGATGATGTCATATTCGGCCAGCATGAGGTCCATTTCACGGTCTTTTCCGACAGTAAAGCGTTGAATTTCTTCGTTTACGGGTTTTCCCTTATCCCAGATAGGTTTCATATAGCTCGTTTTTTCAATATGATATCATTGTAAGCATATCCGCTAAGGTCTCCACACCCTGAGCCAGGGGCTTCTCTACCATTTTTGCTATGAACGGATTGACATCGGCATCAAGCGTGAGGCGCACCTTGCATGAGTTCTCACCGGTTGGTACAATCTGAACCCAAATGGTCATTTTAACCGGGGATTTCACCGTTTCCATTTTGACACATTTGAAAGGTTCGCGGGATACAACCACCATTGAGACATGTCCAAGGGGTTGAAGTTCACAATCAAAACTGTCGGGTGTGCACGACATGTTTTTGATGGAGACTCCGGCCTCATTATCCTGCGGTAAACGGCGGGAGAGCTCTTCCAGATTACTCAGGTCAGACACTTTTGCGAATACCGATTCCTGTGAATACGGCAAGTGCTTTATTTTGCTTTCAATCCTTTTCATCGGTTCATTTTCCCCATTCCGACGGGTTCTTCCGCCATTCTTCCAATGTTTTAAGATCCTCCTTTTTTATATAATCCGATTCGAGTGCTATAGCAAGCATGGTAGGATAGTCGGTCAGTGTTACCAGCTTTACGCCGGCCTTGCTGAAAGCCTCTTCTGCTACCGGAAAGCCATAGGTGAAAGATGCTGCCATTCCTGTGACCGTGCATCCTGCATCACGCAGTGCCCGGACTGCTTTCAGGCTGCTGCCTCCGGTTGAAACAAGGTCTTCGATTACCACAACACGACTGCCGGGTTCCAGATAACCTTCAATCAGATTGGCCAGTCCGTGCTCCTTTGGTGCCGAACGTACATAGACAAAAGGTTTTCCGAGCTTGTCGGCTACAAGAGCTCCTTGAGGCCTGGCTCCGGTAGCCACTCCGGCTATAACGTCAAATTCGAAAAAAAAGTTTTTAACCACGTCACATAACGAATCTTTTATAAGGTTTCTGACATCGCNNTTCACCGCGTCACATAACGAATCTCTTATTAGATTCCTGACATCGGGGTATGAGAGCGCTTTTCGGTTATCACAATAAAAAGGCGAAGACCAACCCGAAGCCCATGTAAAAGGTTCTTTCGGCTGAATTTTTACGGCACTTATCCTTAGAAGTTCGCGTGCCACCTGTTTTTTTATACTCTCCATTTCAGGTTTTTGGACGGTGTTTTATGGCTGCGAAGTTACAAAATAATGGCTGACATAGCTAATCTTTAATATAAAACAACAATATTACATACGTTCGGAAAGAAATTGTTGTTAATTTTGCACGGATTGTAAAAAAGAGTTTTGTGATGAAGAACAGATTTTTGGCTCTGCTGGCCGGAACGCTTATATTGACTGCCTCCTGTTTTGATTCAGCCAAGGAGGAGACGACTTCACAGGCGGCCATCACTTCTTTCACGCTTGGATATTTCAATGTCAGAAAGAATGACATCAACGCCGATCGCAGAGATACCATTATTGAGATACGCGACAACGGAGCACTCTACCCTATGACCATCGATCAGGGAAACAACCGTATATACAATACCGATTCGCTGGCCTACGGCTCTATTCTCAATTCGGTAACATGTCTGGTAAGAGCATTCGGCAAAGTCTATTGCGGATATGAGGACAGTATGGATTCCCTGTTTTACCCCTGGTTTCCGGAGTTGGCTTTGGATTTTACCAGACCTCTGAAGTTTTATGCCGTATCGACCGATGGCAGTTACATAAGGGAATACTCTTTTGACCTCAATGTCCACACAATGGATCCGGATTCAATGAGGTGGTCCGGGAGTTACGGAACGGGATTTCCCTCTTTCCGGCTTAAGTCTGCCGTTTCCATTAATGATTCCGTTTATGTTTTCGGAACCGATGAGTCAGGTCTTCTTGCGGTTACGGCCCGTAACGTCCGTGAGGGTTCGTGGAGCGGTTTGACAAACCTTGTCGGTCTAGATGTCACAAAATGGTCGGGTACCGTAACAACATATCAAGACCGTTTTTATACGATTTGCGGGACATCGCTTTTCTGCTCCCATAACGGGATTGACTGGAGCCTCTGCGGCACGGGGCTGCTAAAGCTGTTTGCCTCCGGCACAGAGACCGGGACGATGTATGCTGTCAATACGGAAGGGAAGATAGTCAGTTCTGAAGATATGGTGACCTGGAAGATCGTACAGGATGTTCCGGTCGGTTTCCCTGATACTCCGGCCATTCTGTTTGCCAACACATTGTCCTCCAACCCGTCGATAAGCAGGCACGTTTTGGCCGGTCTGATTTCAAACGGGATTGAGAAAGAATCGTCGGTATGGATAAAGCTTTCGATTGACAGCGTATGGACAAGACAGAGCGATGCGCAAAACGGCAGACTCTCGCTGCCGGCAATGGACCGGCTTGCGATTTTCAGTTATGACGGATCCCTTTTTGCTTTTGGAACTCCTTTTGACAGTTTCTGGCAGTCCATGGATCATGGATTGACATGGAGGTGGTGTGATCCTTTTGCCGATGACTATTCGACACATAACAATTTTATGCAATTTCCCGACGGACTTAAAGGAAGAGATTTGGACTTTACGTATGCTTTGGACAGCTACGGAGGAATATGGATTATGACCTGCGACGGTCAGGTTTGGCGGGGTGCCATAAATAGACTTAATAAACTTTAATCATAATCATATGTTTTCCAGACCAGGACTTTTTCTCGTTATGACGTTTCTCTGCCTCTGTCACCCCATGGTGGCCCAGGACGATGAGGGGTATATGTTTGAGATGGGTCTGGGCGGTGGCGGCAGTTTCTATATGGGTGATGCCAACTCACGTCTTTACCGCAATACGGACGGTATGTTCACACTTATTGCAAGATACAATGTGAACAGGCGTTTTTCGCTGAAATGCGGTATTGCGGCAGCCGGTATATCTGGCAGTTCGGACAATTCGAACGGGACGCTTCCCGGTGATGCCGTGGATTTCAGTCGGACACTTTACGAATTTGGAATACAGGCCGAGTGGGGGTTTTGCGGGTACAGCTTTACACCATGGGAGGGTTGTCACAGACTGGCGCCCTACGGGTTGGCGGGTATTGGGACTGTTTTTGCACCTAAACCCGCTTCCAATGTTTTTGCTCTCTCATTTCCCATCGGCATGGGTATGAGATATAAATTATCCGGGAGGGCGAATGTGGGGGTTGAGTGGA
>DDLZ01000073.1:3825-4141 GCA_002340405.1 Bacteroidales bacterium UBA2559 | reverse complement strand
TTCGGGACGTACCCGAACTGTTAACGCTTCGGGATGAGCTCGAACTGCCTACGGAACTGCTGCGGGTATTGGCAGGAGCAGGGGCAGGCGACAGACTGCGGGTTGTGCTTGAACCGCTGCCGACACTGCTGCGGTTAGTGATTGAAGCCGCACCGCTATTCAGGTTGCGGCTGGAGCCGGTGCTGCTCGGACGGTCATAGGTAGTACCTGACTGAGTCGTCCTTGTTGTTGCACCTGCGCCAACCTCACGTGTTGCGCTCGAACGGCTTGAAGTGGCGGGAGCCACACTGCGTACCTGCTGATTCTGTCCTGACTG
>DDLZ01000073.1:1301-3709 GCA_002340405.1 Bacteroidales bacterium UBA2559 | reverse complement strand
ACCGACCTTGAAGCCACCGAAGAGCCGGATGCGCTGCTTACACTGCGGTCAGAGCTGGAACCCATAGCGGGGTATCTTTGAGCCGTGCTGCGACTCAGATTGCTGTCCCACCCGCCGTTGACCATACGGTTAGGAGTAAAACCGGCGATTCTCGAACTTGTAGCCGGAGTGCCATATACGTAGAGACTGTAGCCTGAATAATATGGACCATACCAGTAATTATAGTGCCAGGGATTATAATAGTAGGATGAACCGTAATAATATGGGCCATAATAGTATGAACCGTAATAATACGGGCTGTACCAGGGGTCATAAAACCAAGGATCGTAATATATATTGCGCGTATAGTACCAGTAACGGCTGTCAAAATAGTTGTTCCAGTAAAGTATATCCCAAAGTATATCATCATACAATGAGAAGTAGGAACGTCCGTAACGGTGGAAACGGTACAGACGGCGTGTCAGATAGAAATCATCGACTGCGTCACTGTATCCCTGCGCATACGTTCCATCGGAATTCACGCCGTTCTCGCCAATAACATATATCGTATCATGTATATATACGGTGGGAACGTTATCAAGTATCATACCGTCATCATACTCTATCTGAGCGGCGCCGTATGAATAACGGCGGTTATACTCATCGGGATCACGGTCGAATATCATTTCGGGAGTATTAACAGGTTCAGGTGCCTGAACCGCAGTTGCCGGCATCTGGGTCGCAGCCGCCGGCGCTACAGTGGAGGACTTTCCGCTGCTTCCGGATGAATACAAGTCACTCCGCTGTGCAAAGGTTACTGCCGACACTGTCAGAATAACCATCATTAAAACAGACTTTTTCATAACCGTATTTTTTAAAACATTAGACATATCGTTTTGCTATTTTTTACACTACAAATATAATATGGGAAATAGACCCTGAAACGGGAAATTTCCTATTTATAAAGGGGAAAAACCCTAAATATTAAAAAAGAAAAATGATACGGTAACGTATCTGCAAATCGGGCGCCGTTATACGCAAACCCTCGCTGTTGTTATACGTATGACCGCATCAAATCAAGTATAAACCCTATTAAAGTTATGTGAGCGTCTGCGTCACTTCATCAGCAGAGTCTCGAACTCACTGTCGGAGCCCTTGAAAACATTAAGGTCGGTAAATCCCTGAATGCCGTCCACCCGGGCGCGGTCGGTAAACTGCCAGAAACACCATTGCGAGGCCGTGCCGGGTTCGTCAACGTAATAATGGGCTATCCAGAACCGGTATCGGTCAAAATCGGGCGTATCCAGATAGCGGCGTCTATATTTTACCGATGTATATATTATAGGTTTTACGCCATAGTAAGACTCAATGAGCCTCAAAAATTCAAGCAAATCGGCCTGCAGCTTACGGGTATTATGCGGATGGACCTCCACATCTACAACCGGAACCAGGTCGCCGACTGCAAGACTCACGTTGCGCCGGTAGAAACCTGCCTGAACCGACGGCGATGTCGCCGGATTGTAGAAATGATAAACACCGCAAACAAATCCCGCCTCTCTTGCAGCCTCAATGTTGAAATCAAAATTAGGGTCTTTGAAAGTACCTCCCTCGGTAGCCTTCATAATGACAAATTTGAGCGGATACTCGCTTATCGCCGATGAAGCCGCCACCCTTGTCCAGTCAATTTTTCCCTGATGATGCGATACGTCAATTCCGTAGTAACGGTAACCCGATGGAAGGCAGACGCTGTACTCCTTCTCCCCAAAACATGGCTTCCATCTGTAAAAGTAAGGCCTCAAAAAGAAGTGAAACGCTCCCAATGAAACCAAAGCCAGCATCAGCACCGTTAAGAACCAATGCAGCCATCCCGGAGTGACAAAAGAGGAGGACTTCCTCCTCTTTACCGTCTTTTTCCTGCGGGGGACCGCTTTTTTCTTTTTGGCGGTACTCACACCCTTACGGGCGGTAGATTTCTTCTTAACGCTGCCTGCCCGGGTTGCCATTACATCTGTCTTTTATTTCTTATGCTCAAGCTTCAAAGTTATGGTAGGCTGGTCGCATACTTCGGAGGGACCGAAATACTGGATAGGACCGGGATAGACGAAGCTGGTCTCGCGGGCCCATTCGGCGCGATGCTTGACAAACTCCTTGAAAGGTGCTCCGTTCAAATCCACAAGAGCCTTACGGATAACCGGCTTAAACTCGGCATGACGCTTCTCGATATTCATCATCATAGTAATCGGAATACCGCCTGAAATCCACTCCTCGGCAGGAGCCACCGTATTCTTGACAAATGACATGTAACCCGTCTTGCCGGAGGCTATCAGCATGGATGCATTATAACCCAAACTGTAACAGTAGTTGGCGTCGAAGTTTGACGGAGCGGCGCAACGTCCCTCGTAACCGCAGAAATGACACTGCGTAGCATA
>DDLZ01000073.1:0-1295 GCA_002340405.1 Bacteroidales bacterium UBA2559 | reverse complement strand
CCGTGCGGGTCGCGTTCAAGCGCCAACTGATGGCTTACATTCTCGGGCAGACTATTGAAAATTTTAGCATTCTCCTCTGACAGCTTACAGAGAATATACTTTATCTTCTTATCGGCCTGGATCATATCAAATTCGGCCTGATTGGCGGCCAGTACGTCATTCAGCTCACAGATAAGTTTCTTGATGGCGGGGATGAACTCGATCAGACCCTCAGGAACCAGCACACTGCCAAAGTTGTGGCCGCGTGAAGCACGGTCGGCAACAATACCTGCTATATAGGTAACAATATCGTCAAGAGTCTGATTCTTATCTTCAACCTCCTCACCTATCAGGGCAATACTGGGCTGGGTCTGCAGAGCACACTCCAGAGTAACATGGCTGGCCGAACGGCCCATCAGCTTTATGAAGTGCCAATATTTACGGGATGAGTTGCAGTCGCGCTCAATGTTACCGATAATCTCGGAATAGACCCTGGTGGCGGTATCAAACCCGAACGATGCCTCAATGTGCTCGTTTTTCAGGTCACCGTCAATGGTCTTGGGGCAGCCTATAACCTGCACGCCTGCTCCTATAGACTTGTAATACTCGGCCAGAACACAGGCGTTGGTGTTGGAATCATCGCCGCCTATTATAACAAGAGCCTTTATATCGAGAGCCTTCAGAATTTCCAAACCCTTATCGAACTGCTCCTTTTTATCCAGCTTGGTACGGCCTGAACCTATCATATCGAATCCGCCGGTATTGCGGTACTCGTCAATGATATCTATTGTAAGCTCCATATAGTTGTGTTCCACAAGACCATCGGGGCCCAGTATGAAACCGTACAGCTTGTTGGCAGGATTCAGTCTTTTCAATCCGTCAAACAGACCGGCTATCACATTGTGGCCGCCGGGAGCCTGTCCTCCGGAAAGTATAACTCCGGCGTTCAGCGACTTCTTGATGGGAGTTCCGTCCGACGGTTCAAATATTATATACGGCATACCGTATGTGTTGGGAAAGAGTTTCTTCACCTCTTCCTGATCTGCTACCGACTCTGTGGGACCGCCCTCAACAATCTTCAAAGCGCCGCGCAAAGCCTTTGGAAGTTTAGGCTGATAAGCGTAGCGGGCAATCTGTAATGCACTTTTTTTTCTGCTCATTTGAATATATAATTAAAAAATCCGTCCATATAAATGCCTGATATCCGATGCCCCAAAAACCGGAGCAAAAGTCTTGAAAAATGTCATCCGGCAACAATATGCAAATTTCGCAAAAAAGACCGATTTTGCAAACTCCGAACATATAAACAAAGACTA
>DDLZ01000149.1 GCA_002340405.1 Bacteroidales bacterium UBA2559 | reverse complement strand
GAAGAACAGGGATGAATTTACAAAACATACAATGATTCAATTTCCTGCATTGATTATTCCTTCATAAAACAGTTTCTCGTCCTCCTCCCGCGGGTCAATCAAGGTGATCCGCCAGTAATAGCTCCTGTTGGACAGGTAACTGAAGTAATACGTAAACGTATAATAACAATGGCATTTACAATAACTGCCATTTTCCGGAATGGTGTCGGTAATTGTGACAAAAATGGAGTCATTGACAATGTCGCAATCCGTAACAAAAGGTGCACAGCAGACATAATTCAAACCAACAAAGATAGTTAGCGTGTCCCGCTCAATCCGAATGATTGCAGTGTCACTCTTTTCACCGGGTATGACGGTCTCCTCACCGCGTTTTATCATCTCTGCCGTCTGGTTGTTACAACCTCCCAACGATGATTTTAAAAAGACGATATTTTCATCTTCCACGATTGGAGTGTCGTTTTCTATTCTGCTATTATCACAGGCAATAAAAACAGACAGAATACTCAGTACAAATAAAAGATTTCTCCTGGTTTTCATTTGGTTTTCATTTTAAGTTATACAACTGTTTATCTAATTTTATTTTCAGGGTTGAGCCAACCTGAACAAAGAGCCATAAACCCTATTTACGCCTATTGGGTTCACAATCAATGCCATTTTAATGTTTAATTAAAACGCTTAATCTGTAACAAAGATAATAATAATGTAATATTATGCACCTATAAGGATAAAAATATTGCAAACCATCCAAAATAAGTTTAATTTCGCAGCAATTAATTCGGATTGATATGAAAATCACTATTATCGGCGCCGGAAATATGGGCGGTGCCTTAGCAAGAGGATTTGTTGCCGGAAAAGTGTTTGCGGCAAACGATATTATATGCTGTGACCGTTGTGATGACACGCTCGATGCACTTAAAAAAGATCTGCCCGGCATAGGTGTCTCAAAAGATAATCCAAAGGCCGTACAAAAAGCAGATATTGTGCTTTTTGCGGTAAAGCCCTGGATATTGCCCGCCGCTGCAGCCGAAGTGAAAGATTTTCTCGATTACAAGAGGCAGCTTATAATATCAATCGGAGCGGGTGTAGGTACTGCAAAACTGGCTGAAATTTTTATACGGCAGGACGGTTCGCTGCCGGAACTGATCTACCTTATTCCAAATATTGCTGTCGAGGTCGGCGCAGGAGTCTTCTTATATTGCACGGCCAACGCCAAAGCCGAAAGTCTGGCACTTGTGCAGAAGCTGTTCAGTAAGGTGGGATTTGCCAAACAGATTGAGGAGAAACAGATGGAGGCCGGTACTGCTCTGGCATCGTGCGGACTGGCATACGCTTTCCGTTATATCCGCGCCAGTATGGAAGGCGGAGTGGAGATGGGAATCTACCCTAAAGATGCTCAGGAGATAGTATTGGCTACAATAAAGGGAGCGGTGCAGTTGCTGCAGGCGCACGGCACGCATCCCGAACAGGAGATTGACAAGGTGACCACACCCGGTGGCATTACAATCAAAGGTTTGAATACAATGGAGGAGTCCGGCTTTACCAACGCGGTAATAAAAGGCCTGAAAGCCGGCAAATGACGGTATTACTATAAAAGATGACGGCCTCTTTTCCTGAAGCCGCCATCTTATTTTTTCTATATAATCCTATTACTTGTAGAGGAATCTCCTAATGCTATTCTTGGGAGTCTTCTCAAAAGGTTCTGTTCTGATTTCAATTTTTGATATCTGTGAATACATTGGGAGTTGTTCGTTAATCTCCTTCCTGCTGTCAACGATATGCTCACGAATCTGTTTTGCCGTCAGTCCATCGGCTTTACCGGCCTCGAAGTCAGGAACAATAAGTGCAACAAGCCTGTGTTTACGATCAACGACAAGTGACTCGGTTACATATTTCACATTATTATTGATTACTTCCTCAAGTTCCTCAGGATAGATATTCTGACCTGAAGGACCCAAAATCATATCTTTACAGCGTCCCTTGATAAAAATATTGCCCTGACGGTCAATAAGGCCCATGTCGCCGGTATGATACCAGCCCTCGGGATCGATAACGTCACGGGTAGCATTGGGGTTCTTGTAGTAGCCCAGCATGACATTATCACCCTTGACCAGAAGTTCGCCCACATTGTCCCGACGGTTGTCACTGAAGACATCGACTGTACAGCCGGTCATTGCCACACCACACGAACCGCGTTTATATTTTTCCCAATCAACGTACGATATCAGCGGAGCACACTCGGTAGTGCCGTAACCGACCGTATATGGGAACTTTATCTTGCGCAGGATCTTTTCCACATCGGCATTAAGAGCGGCTCCACCGACAATAAGAGAATCCACATTGCCGCCGAAAGCATTCAGAACCTGAGTGCGGATTTTTTTTCCAATCAGCTGTCTCAAACCGGGAATTGCCATAGCAATCTTCATAAGAGGTTTTTCCATTACAGGCTGGACTTTCTGCTTGATAACCTTTTCAATTACCAATGGAACGGTAATGATAAGTTTCGGTTTCTCCTCGGCAAATGCTGCAAAGAGTATTTTTGGTGTAGGCATCTTGCCCAGATAGCAGATACTGCTTCCCAAAAGCAGCTCGAACATAAGCTGGAATGAGAGTCCGAACATGTGTGCCATAGGCAGGATGGAGACAACAGTCTCGTCTTTGGTCAAAGGTAATACGCTGCATGCAAACTTCATGTTAAGAAGCAATGCCCTGTAAGGAACCATCACGCCCTTCGGGTCACTGGTGGTTCCCGAAGTGTAGTTTAATACGGCAAGGTCATCGCCGGAAACCTCGGCCTGATATACAACATCCTCTATGGTAAAACCATTAGGATATTTTTTATCGAATTTCTTGTCCAGACCGGCAAAAGCCTTATCCAGAGCCTTTGAACGACTGAATTGACAGGACATATCGTCCATCAGTATTATTCCGATTATATCGGGCATCTCCTCGGGTATCATCCCTTCCAAAACAATTTCCCCTACCATAAGCAGCTTCGAATCCGAATGGTTGACAAGCATGTGCACACTGGCAGGTTTGAAATCGTTCAATAACGGTACCGGAACAGCGCCGTATGTCATCACACCGAAAAATGAAACGCCCCATGCAAGGCAGTTCTTTCCGCATAACGCCACTTTATCACCCTTGGCTATCCCTGCTTCTTCAAGCAGGATATGAATTTTTGCCACCCTACGGGCAAGCTCACCGTAGGTTATCGTTTCACCTTGAAAATCAGAGAGAGCCTTGTTATCCCAATGACGGCGAAAACTATCCTCATACATCTTAATAAGACTGACCGCATTCATGTCGCAATCCGGAGTCCTGTGAATGATCCTTTTCATTATTTTATCATATTTTATTTGCTGCAAAATTACAAATGTAACAAACACCGCGCGCAGATATTTATATAAAAAGGGATGTCCGAAACAATATATGTGGTGAAATGCCATATTGACAAATCGACTGAAATCAGCAAATCATTCCCGGAAACTTGAAAAAAAATGATTTTATTCAATAACTTTGCATTCCGTAAATACAATAAACATCTGTTATGGACAAAATCCCCGAATACATCTTCACACGGAAATTTCTCTTCATGACAGTGCCATTCATAACGCTGTTTTCCATCCTCTTTTTACTTATATATTTACCCTTCTCATCGACATACTGGTTTACCTTCAGTAAGAGCTATCTTCTGCTTGGGACTCTGGCGATGTACACAATGTCCGTACTGTTCTTGCTGCTCAGCAAATTTCTCATAATTGAGATTAATAGGAAACGTCCTTTCAACATGACAGGGCTGATATTCTATTTCGTTGCCGAAGCTTTGATTATTTCACTTTTCTATACTGTAATTACCATTCTGGTTCACAAGTGCGACATACATCCCATACAGCTGTTTCTCAAATCATTCCTGTGCGTTTTACTAATCATGATAATACCATACACCATAAGTCTGCTTTACGGATATGCACACGGATTGAAAATGGAGTTTGAAAGCCGGTCTGACACAAGTGACAACAATCATATTGTCTCCATACGTGACAACAAAGGCAAAACAAGACTTTCAATACTGGTCAACGATATTCTTTACGCCGTTTCGGAAGACAATTATGTGAAAATTTTCTACGAACAGGAGGGACAAATAAAAAAAACTCTCATCAGGACTACTGCAAAAAATATTGAAGATGATCTTGAAGGATTTATAACCCGATGCCACCGGTCATATCTTGTAAACATCAAGAGAGTCCGATTCTTCAACAATGACCGCGATAATCTCTATGTCCTGCTTGACAACGAAAATATAAATCCTATTCCCGTTTCGCGTTCCTACAGGGATATCATAGGCAATCTGCTTTCAAAATAATCCCCGCCGGACGGGCTGGACGAACTATAAAAATCAAACGGACCG
>DDLZ01000093.1:8907-18925 GCA_002340405.1 Bacteroidales bacterium UBA2559 | reverse complement strand
TGCTTCCATAGATTGTCTTTAATCTAATGAGTGTCTATAATGTGTTTCTGACAGATAGACGGCGCTAGGAGCTAACAAGAGAGACGGAAAATTCTGACAAAATGATTTGCGTTTATATTTGGTAAACAATGGATAAGAACAGAGAGGAAGAACATAGGGATGTCTTGCCATCTGCAACTGTTGAGACCGGACGGGGGACGATTCGTTCCCCACGGTTGAACCGTTTACTTACGGTAATAATGGTTCTGTATATTGCAGCGTTTCTTTTGGCGGCGCTTCATTACGCTCGCCGGATATTCATAGCCGAACGATTCAACATACCGACAGATTCAATGCAGCCCACGCTTGTTCCGGGTGACCGTGTGTGGGTAAACAAACTGCTCTTTGGCGGCAGGATATACACATCTTTCAATTTCGAGGACCATGCGCCCCTTAAGTGTTTCCGTATGCCGGGAGTAAGGAAGATCCGTCCGGGCGACGTGGTCTGTTTTAATTACCCACTGGGCTATGACAAGTGGACCGAGATAGAGTTTAAGATAAACTATGTCTATTGTAAGCGTGTTGTGGGAACGCCGGGTGATTCCATAGGTATTAAGGACGGTATAAATTGGAACAGCAATTATGCAGGGACAATAGGCGTACTTGAGAACCAGCATGCCGTACGCAATACTCCCGACAGCATACTTTGGCGCGAGCGTTTTATGATGACCATGCCTTTTACCCGTCCCATGTGGAATATGAAGAATTTCGGGCCGCTCTATGTGCCGCATCAGGGAGTGACAATAGAGCTTGACAGCATAAGCAGGGCTATATACGGTCCTGTGATAGAGTATGAGACAGGGCATTGGCCCTCCGATGATATGACATCACACACCTTTCTGAACAACTATTATTTTGCCCTGGGCGACAACAGTCTTGAATCCAATGATTCCCGCTATTGGGGTTTCATACCCGAGGATTTCATCATAGGAATAGTGGGTGGCAGACGGGTAAAAAACAATCCGAATCAGACAATAAGGTAAAGGAATTCATAACTATATTAATATAAGGTGAAAAACTATGAAAATAAGTTCTGTTGTACAAGGTAAGTCGGTATATTTGTGCATTGCGCTGTTTGCGGCGGTATCGGTCGTTGGTTGTAACGGTTCGGGCGGCACAATATCGTTCTCAAGGAAGACTGTCGATGTGGGGCGCACTAATGTGGGCGATTCGGTCAGCGCTGCGTTCCGCATGAGGAACCGGACCGATGTCGCAATGACGGTGACCTTCCTGCCGGAATGTGACTGTACCGTGTTGAGTACCGACAGTATGGAGCTGGCGCCGCGCGGATTCGGTAAGCTGGAGGTCAGGGCGGCAGCAGATGCGCCGGGTGAGTTTCATAAGTATGTTTATGTGCAGACGGCAGGGAGCGATGACTTCTTTACAATTGAGGTAAAGGGATATGCGGAATGAAAAATATGGATAGAGACATACGGTAAAAGGAATATTTATTACTTTTGTCGGAAACCAAATTATTAACGTTTAAAATATAGTTTGAAATGTACATGAAAAAAAGATTTTTCGGCATCTGCTTGTGTCTGTTATCGTTGACCTGTTCGGTTTGTACGGCTCAGGTCATAGAACCGCGTACTTTGACCATGCAGGATGTGGTGCGTCTGGCTCAGGAGAACTCTATCTCTGCTATGAGTAACCGCAATGTTTTTGCGTCAGCGTATTGGCGATTCCGTTCTTTCCGTGCCGAGCTGCTCCCATCGCTCAGCATCAATGCCGGTATTGGCAATTTCAACCGTTCGCTTGTGGCTCTTCAGGATTACAATACCGGCGCCATAAGTTACCGTGCCAATTACAACCTCTCAAATGAGGCTACTCTNNGACCAGTACAGTCCCACTCGTCGTACTACCTATTACGTACAGCCCATATATCTGTCGTATATGCAGTCTCTGCGGGGGCACAACCGTTTCCATTGGAGCCGTAAAATTGAGCCTAAGCAGTATGAGGCGGCCAAGCGTGAGTATATAGAGAGAATGGAACAGACCAATCTGACTGCGGTGACATATTTTTGGAACTATGCCAGTCTGAAGGAGAGATATGAGCGTGCACTCAAGAATTTTACTGAGAGCAAGCGTCTTTTCGAAGCGGGGCAGACACGGTTTCTCTCGGGTGCCATTACTCGTGACCAACTCATGCAGATTGAGGTGACCTTTCTTAACGATTCGCTCAGTATGAGTTCCACCCGTGTGAGCTTACGAACTTCGCTTAATCGTCTCTGTTCCTATATAGGTTATCAGGATGATACTGAGCTTAATCTTATAATAGATTATAATGTTCCCGATTTGACTCTGGACTACGATGATGTGCTGGAGCGTGCTTTGAAAAACTCCTCTTTCCAACTGGAACAGGAGATATCGTATATAGATACCGAACGCAGCGTCTCTCAGGCCAAGTCGAATCGCGGCATTTCGGCTCAGATCAATGCCCGGTTCGGTATGTCGGGTTCTGGAGGCCGTTTGGACGATACTTTCGTCTCTCTTAAGGACCAGGAGGTGATAGGTGTGCAACTGAACATACCAATACTGGACTGGGGTCTGGCGCGCGGGCGTGTACGTATGGCCGAAGCCAATGCCGAGACCACCCGCAACCGCTTGGAGCAGAACATGATTGATTATCGTCAGGATCTGTTTACTCAGGTTATGCAGTTCAATGACCAGCGCAGCCGTTGTGATATTTCAAAGCGTGCGGCAGAGCTGGCCGAAGACAGCTATCAGCTTGCATTGAGTAATTTCAGCAGCGGCAGCATGACCATGAGCCAGTTGGACCAACTCAAAGACAAGCGCGACAGTGCATTCAGCAGTTATTTGAGCAATGTGGCAAGTTTCTGGAACAGCTATTTTAGGATCCGCCGTGCAACGCTCTACGATTACATTACCGGCACCGACATAACCGCCGAATTTGACAAGCTTATAAAATAAATAATAACATAACACTTAAATGATGATCATGAAACACCCGTCCTTTTCCTGCCGTGGCAGAGCAAACAGGCTCCCATTGCTAATCCGGCTTAACGGTAACGTCTGTATTAAAGGGATTACCTGTTTTGTGTTGACAGCCCTGATGCTTGGCGTTTGCGGCTGTAAGTCCAAAAAAGAGAAAAGCCCGGAGCCGGATGTCGAGATGGCCCGCGGCAGTTATAATGTGGAGAAGAATACAGTTACCGTTATTCCGCTGGAGCGTACGGTGTTCAACAAGCAGTTGGTATGTAACGGTAAGCTGGAGGCACACGGCAAGGCGACTCTCCAGTTTGCTTCACAGGGTAAGATAGCCCAAATAAACGTACGTGACGGTCAGAAGGTGCAAAAAGGGCAGATACTGGCTTCGCTCGACAAGGAGCAGCCGCGCCGTCAGTTGGAGCAGGCACATCTGGCTTTTGACAAAGCCGAGTTGAGTCTGGCCGACCGTCTGCTCGATTACGGCTACTCGCTGTCCGATACGGCAGCCATTCCTGCCGAACAGAAGCGTCTTATCTATATCAACACTGGTTTTATAGACGCCAAGATGGCTTTGGAGAATGCCGAGCGCACCTTCCTTCAATGTGACCTCAAGGCTCCTTTTAGCGGCAAGGTGGCCAACATGAGGGGACGCGTTCATGAGCCTGGCGGTCAGCTCTGCACGCTGATTGACGACAGCCGGTATCTGGTGCGGTTCAGTGTGCTGGAGACCGAGTACCGTTTTGTGCATGTGGGTCAGCAGGTGCTGGTCTCGCCTTTCGTGGACAGCGACGTGACGCTCAAAGGCACTGTACTCTCCATCAATCCCACGGTGGATCAGAACGGTCAGATTGCAGTGACCGCGCAGGTACCCGGTTCCGATGCGTTGATGGACGGTATGAACGTGCGTATTATGGTGGAGAACAGCATACCCTCCCAACTTGTGGTACCCAAGAGCGCCGTGGTGATACGGGACAACATGGAGGTGCTGTTCCGCTATGTGGAAGGTCGCAGCCTCTGGACATACGTACACGTGCTCATGTCCAACACCACGCAGCATGTGGTGGAGCCTAACAAGGAGCGCGGAGCAGACCTTAACGTTGGAGATCTTATTATTACCGCCGGCAACCTTAACCTTGGCGATGATGCCCCGGTAGTCATAGAATGATTCGTCATGTTCAAGGGATTGATAAACCGCCCCATAGCGGTAACCATGGTTTTAATAGCGACTATGGTTCTGGGCATAGCCGCTATAAGAGAGTTGCCGGTATCGCTGATGCCGGATATCGACATTCCTCAGATTACGGTACAGGTCACCTCGCCTGACCGCAGCGCCCGTGAGCTTAATGACCTGCTGATTGCTCCTCTGCGTATGCAGTTGGTGCAGGTTCCGCATCTTACCGATATTACCTGCACTGCCAGAGACGGCAGCGGACTTATTCAGATGACATTCGAGTACGGCGCCGATGCCGATTACATATTCATTGATGTCAATGAGCGCGTGGACCGCGCTACTACGAACTGGCCGATTGGCGAGGAGCGTCCTCTGATAGCCAGAGCCAGCGCTACGGATATTCCGGCTTTCTTTATCAATGTCTCTCTCAAGGAGGGCCTGAATGTTGAAGGCAACAGTTTTCTGGAGATGAGCGATTTTACCCGCCAGGTGATAGTGCGCCGTCTGGAGCAACTGCCTCAGGTGGCTATGGTGGATATATCGGGACAGGTGTTCCCTCAGTTGCTCATTGTTCCCGATATGGAGAAACTGCGTGCCCTGGGGATAGACGAAGACCAACTGAGTAATGCCATACAGGGCTCTAACGTACGGCTCGGCAATCTCTCCATACGCGACGGGGAGTACCGTTTTAACGTCCGTTTCGAGTCGAGCGTGGTGACGCGTGAAGATGTGGAGAACGTCTGGCTCAAACTGGGCGGACGCACTTATCAGATTAAGGATCTGGCTCAGGTGAGCGAGGAGCAGCAGCGCATAAACGGTATGGTGACCGGCAACGGCTCTCAGTGTGTGACGCTGGCCGTAATAAAACGTTCCGATGCCCGTATGGCGGATCTTCGGGACGGAGTGCACGACCTGATGGCGGCTTTTGAACGGGATTATCCCAATCTGGAGTTTCAGGTGACGCGTGACCAGACCGAGCTGCTTGACTACTCCATAAGCAATATGATAAGCAACCTGCTGTTCGGTGCGCTGTTTGCCTGTTGCATCATATTCTTCTTCATGCAGGATTTTCGCAGTCCGCTGCTGGTGGTGATAACCATACCTACCGCACTCATTATCTCGTTCCTCTTTTTTTATGTCATAGGAATATCCATCAATATCATATCTCTGTCGGGACTGGTGTTGGGATTGGGTATGATGGTGGACAACTCCATCATCACCATAGACAACATAACCCAGCGATGGCAGAAAGGCGAACCTCTGGATGATGCCTGCGTACTCGGCACGCAAGAGGTGTTCGCTCCCATGCTCAGTTCGGTGCTCACCACATGCGCCGTTTTCATTCCCCTTATCTTTATGAGCGGAATAGCGGGCGCCCTCTTCTATGATGAGGCTATGGCGGTGACTATAACGCTGCTTTCGGCGTTGTTGGTGTCGGTAATGGTCATTCCGGTCTTCTATTACCGTTTATACAGAAAACAGCCCTGTTTCAGGCCTAACAGTTTTATCAGCAGGTTTGGCATAGGCAATATGACCAAAGGTTACGAACATGCCATACGGTGGTTGTTCCGCCGCAGGGGAGTGATGTGGAGCGTCTTTGGTATTGCCGTTGCGCTGATAGGCGTGCTGTTCGTAAATCTGGAAAAGGAGAAAATGCCTGCCATCTCACATAGTGATACCCTGCTGAACATAGAATGGAACCAGCGCATTTCGGTTGAGGAGAATAACCGTCGTTGCGAAGAGATTATGGCTCAGTTCCCTGACAGGATTACGCAGTACACCTGTATGACGGGCGCCCAGCAGTTTGCGCTTTCCCATACGCGTGAGACAGGTCTGTCTGAGGCAATCATCTATATGAAGGCCCGCAGCGCTGAGGATATTACGGATATTGAGTCAGAGGCAATGACCTATATCTTTAACAACTGGCCCGATGCAGCATACGGCTGTCAGGCATCGGGTAACGTATTCGATATGCTGTTTCCGGATACTGAAGCCCCGTTGGTGGCGCGTATCAAAAGAAGTGACGGCTCTACTCCCGAGCCGGATCAGCTAACCACGCTGCTCTCTTCCGTTAGTGCTGCTCTGCCGGGGGTTGAGATCCAACCCTCCGAGTGGAACGAACATATCGAACTGATTACCGACCCCGAACGTCTGGCTCTCTACGATGTCAGCTATAACATGGTTCTGGGCTATCTCAGAAACGCCATGAATGCAGGTTCGGTACTCAGAATATCCAAGGGCGACATATCCATGCCCGTGATGATCGGTATGGGCGACAAGGAGGCGCGCGACCTGATCCAGGGCAGTTACATCAATACCCGTGGCGGCCGTGTGCCGCTTGAGATCCTGCTTAAGGAGACCCGTAACCGTGACCTGAAATCCATAACATCGGGAGTGGACGGCGAATACTATCCGCTGCCGCTGGAGGTGAGCGGCAAAGAGGCGCGTCACACAATGGATGTAATTGAAAAGGTGGTACGTGAGGATGAGCGGTTTGACGTCAGTTTTACGGGCGCCTATTTCAATAACCGCCAGACGATACGTGAACTCTCGGGGGTACTGGTCATATCCTTATTGCTGCTCTTCTTTATTTTGGCGGCTCAGTTTGAGAGTCTGATCCAGCCTTTGATCATACTGAGCGAGCTTATCATTGACATTTTTGCGGTGCTGGCTGTGCTGTGGCTCTTTGGCGAGAGTCTGAACCTGATGTCTATGATAGGCATGGTAGTTATGTGCGGTATAGCAATCAATGACTCCATACTCAAGGTGGATACCATAAACCGCCTGCTCGAGTCAGGGTATGGCCTGAAACATGCTATTCTGGAGGCCGGAAAACGGCGTCTGAATGCCATCATCATGACGTCGCTCACCACGATACTGGCCATTGCTCCCTTCCTTGTGCGCGGCGATATGGGAAGCGACCTGCAATATCCTCTTTCGCTGGCGCTGATATCGGGAATGGTTGCGGGAACGCTGGTCAGTATCTTCTTTGTGCCTCTGGCTTATTATGAAATCTACAAGAAGAGATACCGATGAAGCCGGATAAGAGAGAACAGCTTATACCCGGAAAAGACCGCGCTTTTTCCACCATCCTGATAATGGTGGTCCTGATGGTGGTGGGAGCGGCCTGTATCCCCCTGCTCAATGTGCAGTACAGTCCCATACGGGAAAATCTTAACCTGACGGTCAGTTTCGGCGGCAGCGGCTCTGCCAGAGTGATCGAGACCGAGGTGACATCGGTCCTGGAGGGTGCGCTGAATACTGTGGCAGGTGTGAGCAACATACGCGCCGTGTCATGGCAGGGGGGCGGGTATATTTCAATGGGTTTTAAAAGGGGGACGGATATGGGGACCCCGCGGGTCGATGTTTCCACCCGTCTTCGTCAGATACGCGACAAGCTGCCGGAAGGAGCATGGGCATCGGTGAGCGGCTCGGCTGGCGGAGGAGGACGCGGCAAGGCACATATCCTCTCATATACGATAAATGCCGATATGCCGGCCTCGGAGATAGTGCGTTATGCCGAGGAGCATCTGGTCACGCCCCTGTCGCGCATTGACGGCGTTGACGGGGTGGAGACATCGGGAGCTTCGCCGTTCGAGTGGGTGATTACATTCGACCCCAATTCGCTTCGTGCCGCAGGGCTGAGTCCGGGCAGTCTCAGCAATGCTTTAGGACGTTATTTTCAAAACAGCATAGTGGGGACACAGATTATAGACGACCGTATGATGCTGGTACGCCTGAAAACCCCTGACTTAAGGGGTGAACTGGAACGTATCCCCATAAGCAAGATCAACGGACGCCTGTATAATATCGGCGATTTTGCCACGATAACATATCAGGAGCAGACTCCGCAATCCTATAACAGGATTAACGGACTGAACACCATATCTCTGGATGTGAATGCTATGGAGGGTATCAACACCATTACGGTGACCGATGCCGTCAAGCAGAAAATGGATGAACTGAGCAAATCGCTGCCCGAAAATTATGCGGTGAAACTGAACTATGATGCATCGGAATATCTGAACGACGAGATAAACAGGATTTTCTTCCGTGCGGTAATGTCGTTGGCTATTCTGCTTCTTTTCGTGCTTGCCGTGAGCCGGAGTTTCCGTTATCTGGCAGTGGTGGGAGTGACCATTACGGTAAATCTGTTGAGTGCGGTCATCTTCTATAAACTTTTTGGGGTAGATATAGAGCTATACTCAATGGCGGGTATAACGGTGTCGCTGGGCATAATAATAGATACTGTTATTGTTATTGTGGACCACTACACATTTTACGGCAACCGCAAGGTAATGTTATCCATAATGGGTGCCCTGCTCACCACCATAGCGGCTCTGCTGCTGATATTCTTTTTGCCCGAGGAGTCCAGGGCCAATCTGACCGATTTCATCTGGGTGATAGTGATAAATCTGGTTCTCTCCATTATTGTGGCGTTCCTGTTCGTGCCGGCGCTGCTTCGGAAATGGCCGCTCAAAAGTAAGGGAGTGGTCAAAAACAGTATGAAGCGCATGCGCCGTCTGGTCCTTCATACCGCCCGTTATGAACGTCTGGTTGTATGGAGCCGTTCCCACCGTTGGATCTATGTTGTGGCTATCATAGTGCTGTTCGGCATACCTATACAACTGTTGCCGGCATCGGTCAGTCGCAAGAATACGGCAGAAGGAGAGAGCGATACCAAGGGCGGCCTGGTGGGTCTCTATAATAAGACGATAGGCAGCAAGTGGTATCAGAGGAATAAGAAATGGTTTGAATATCCCATAGGGGGAACAATGAACCTGTTCCAGAAACACAGCAAAGGCCGTATGACATTCAACCGCGAGGAGGAGCAGCCGGAGGTGGTGCTGCGCGTCCAGGCCAATATGGCCGAAGGGCATAACGTACAGCAACTCAATGAGATTGTCATGGAGATGGAGAATTGGCTGCAACAGTTTGACGAGATCAAGGATTTCTATACCAGATTGAGCGGGACATCGGGTACAATCGAGATACATTTTAAGGATGAATTCCAGCGTACGGCTTTTCCCTATAATCTGAAACAGCAGTTATGGGGCAAGGCCATCCGTTACGGCGGCGCCACATGGAACATACCTTCGCTTGGCGAAAATGACCAGTATCTTTCAAATAATGTTTACCGCACCGGCTGGTCACACGCCATACGACTTTACGGTTACAATTATGACCTGCTGTACCGGTATGCCGAGGANNGGCTACGGTTCGTACGTGGACAATGAGTTCTGTATAGAGTATGACAGGGAGAAGATTGCCCGTACCGGAATTAATCTGTACCGTTACTACGCTTATCTGGGGGAGCAGCTATACAACAACAGGGTGGGAAGGGTCTATGACGGACAAAACTATACGCCCATACGTCTGGTGTCGGCCGAGACCGACTATTTTGACCTGTGGCATATACGCAACGATATGATTTTAATCGACAGCGTGAACACCCGTCTGAACGATGTGGGTACAATAACCAAACGTCAGACCGGCATGAACATTGAGCGTGAGAATCAGGAGTATGTAATTTCGGTGGGATACGAATTTATAGGTTCCTGGGATCTTCAGTATCGTATGCAGGATGAGCAGATAGAACGTTTGAACGAACAGTTCCCCATGGGTTTCCGCGCCGGAGGAGGGCAGGGCTATAACTACTGGAGTGAGCAGAAACAGCGTACGGTTCTGATCTTTGTGGTCATACTGGTCATATTCATGATTTGTGCAACGCTGTTCGAGTCATTTAAACAGCCGCTTGTCATTATTCTGCTAATACCTGTCAGTTTCATGGGTATGTTTTTGGCATATCCAATATTCGGCATATCGTTCGGGCAGGGCGGATTTGCGGCAATGATAATG
>DDLZ01000093.1:0-8899 GCA_002340405.1 Bacteroidales bacterium UBA2559 | reverse complement strand
TTCGATGGACGGCAGAATCTCTTCTGGTTCAGTTTTGCCGTTGGGGTCATGAGCGGAATGCTGTTCTCCGTGATAGCCGTCACGCTTGTTATGCCGGTCTTTTTCCCTCTAAGAACCAGAAAAAAGTCTTTTACGGTGTGGTAATCACAATCAACTGTTTTAGCTGCTAAATGTGGAGAATTTGCCGGTTACGGCCTCGGAGTAGGTGGCAGAGATGGGTATATTGGGGGCTGCGGGATAGGTCAGTTCGGCAAAGATGCCTTCTCTTGCTTTCCTAATGGCTCTTATCTTACGCAGGTTTACGTAGTATGAACGGTGGCACCGGACAATGTTGTTGGATTCGCAAATCTGCTCTATGGATCTCATGGAGTTGCGAAGGGGGTATTTGATGAGCTTCTCGTTGTTCAGGTAGCAGATGTTGACATAGTTGTCGGCGGCCTCTATGAAGAGTACCGAACTGGAGGTTACAGCCAGCTTAAGGTTCTTTTTCTCATCCAGGAAGGGCAGCGTGCTGTCCTCACGTCCCATCTGTCCGCTTGCATATTTTTCAATGACGACCTGACTTTTTGCAAGGCGGCTGTTCCTGTCCTGAAGTTCGGCTATCAGCGCCAGAATTATATAGGGGAGTATCATTATGGAGCAGATTATCAGAAACATTTTAGGAAGGATATCCACGTAGAACATTGTGCGCTTGCTCAAAAGCCAGACAAAAAGTGTGCAGAACATTGTTACGGCTATACCTTCAATAAGCTCCCAAATCACGAAACCGGTATAACTTATATTCTGCCTGTTCCTTACCAGAAGCATTGCAAGACGGCTTATCAGAACCACTACAAGTTGAATGGATACCATTATGGCTGCAATGAAGGCAAGCTGGTCCTGCCGGATACCCATAAAGGTATCCAGATTAAACGGCTTGACACCTATTAGAAAAAAGAAGGCGTACATGGGTATGAGCAGTATGTAACAGGCCAGAATACCGCTCTTGAAGTATGAATCGGGAATTTTGTACATAGGTCTTGATTTTTAGGTTTAGAGTACAAATATAGTGGTAAAATTCATCCCTTTACACATGGGGTGAATTTTTTTCTTTGTTTTATTTACCCTCGTATATTTGATTTAACACCTGAAAACGCCTTTTAGTCACATAAAAGGCATGAATGTCCCTTTTATTTTCACCCTCAAAACTGCCGAGTTATCTTTGTGGTGAAAAAATAGATATATGAGTATGATTTGTGCTTTCGGCGATTCGGTTATGAAGGGGATAATTGAAGATTGTTCCCGTGTCGCCGACACTATAAAATATAAGATAAGCAATTTCAGTTTCGTTGAGCTTTGCCGTGAGAGGCTGGGGCTGGATATTTTAAATTTTGCAAAGTTTGGCGGTACTATAAATCAGGGCATCAATCTTGTTGAGAAAAACAGGGAAAAGGTCTCCGGCTCAACATACTGTGTTATTGAGTATGGCGGCAACGACTGTTCATACCGTTGGGATGAGGTGTCGCGCAATCCCGGTTCGGTCCACAATCCTCTTACTATGCTTGAGGATTTTCGCCGGCAATATGCAACGCTTATTGATAAAATCAGACTGAAGGGCGCACGGCCGTTGTTGCTCTCTCTGCCCATGATAGACAGCGAGCGTTATTTCAGCCATATTTCAAAGGGATTGAATGCCGACAATATCCTTACCTGGCTGGGCGGCGATGTGAATTATATAGGCCGTTGGCATGAGATGTACAATATGGCCGTATGGGGGTTGGGTGTCTCCAAGCAGGTTCCTGTGATTGATATAACGTCAACTTTCCTCAAAAGGAGAGACTACAGGGATTATTTGTGCAGCGATGGGATCCACCCCAATGAGGAGGGCCACAGGCTGATAGCCGATGCTATATGTGACAGTGTTTTAGAAAAATCAAATAATTACTTTGCAATATGACAACAATTTCTTCTTTAGATCATAGTCCTTTTTCACTCAAAAACCTGGTGGGGGATGCAGAGCTTACAGCTCCGGTTGAGGGGGTTTGGACAAACGTCTCTCCCAAGGTTTTTGAGGAGCAGGTCCGTAAGATGGCTTACGGGCTGATGGTTAAGGATTTCCGTCGGGGCGACACAGTGGTCTTCACCGGCTGTACCGAGGAGATGAAGACTTTCATCTCCACAGCCTGTACTCTGGCTCATATAAAGGCCGAGTTTTCAACTCCTGCCGAGGGCAGGAACATTGTTCCGGCCTCTGATTTGGAGTATCTTATCTCGATAGGCGGAGTCTGGTCGCGTAAGTATAAGGGTACGGTTGACCGTAACATTGCACGCCTTATTGTCGGCTGCTAATCCTGCTAATCCAGGTCCAGCGGATGATAGAACTGCATTGTATAGTCTGTATCCGAAAAGATTTCCGGATGGAATATGGAGATGAAATCGCTTAGCAGCAGTTCCGGATGGAACGATGTAAGTTCGAAATAGGGTACGCGGTGGACATCGCATACCCAAATGTTCTTTGTTTTGAAGGGCTTGAACGATGCGTATGGTTTGAAATCGGCTTCCAGAAGATCATAGGTTAGCTTGGTGTTTCCATTGTTTTTTAGCAGCCAGACATCAGCCTGTGAAGCCCTTTCGTAAACGGTTTCGAATGACAGCGGCACTGAGCCGCTGTTTTTGTTATCGGCAAACAGGTATTCGGCACCGGCATCGGATATCATCCGGCCAATGGTGCTGGCTCCTCCCGCCGTGTACCAGGCCGAACCGCTGCGGGTTTCGAGCATGACTTTGGGACGGGTGGAGGCGCCGGCGGCTAACTGACAGAGGTTAAGGTAGGCGGCGCTTATCTCGTTGAACAGTGAGTCGGAACGCTCCGGGACGCCAAACAGCCGGCCGTAGAACCGTATCCATTCGGCGCGGCCCAGCGGCGAGGTCTCCATATAGTCGGCGCACTCCAGCAGGGGAATACCCAGTTTTTCAAGCTGTCCGTAGCCGGTCTCCTCGAATGGGGATACCATAATGGCATCGGGGTTAAGCTCCATTATCTTCTCTATGATGGGATACATACTGTTGCCGCAGGCAGCAATTGCGCCCTGAGCTATGCGGGCATTGATTAGGCTGTCCGATATATGTTCCGGCTCGCAAACTCCGGCTATGCAATCCTCTACTCCAAGTTCAACCATAAGACGGGCCAGGCTGTTGGTCATTACAATCACCCTTTTAAGAGGTATATTTACAGTGTTGCCGGTCGTAGAGAAACTATACCGGGTAGGTTCGCTGGTTGTGAATCTGTAGGAGTGCAGGAGCCGGTTCTTTTTCCAGGGATTGGCTATATGCGCCGTGAAGCCTTGCGGGGTGTCATCCAGCGCTATGTAGGTTGCATACTCCATTATGCTCTCCTCGCTGTTGAAATGGTATGCACCCGAGCAGGCCGTAATTATGAGAACCGATATTAGTGTAAGCGCCTCTTTTATTTTCATCTGTCTTGCGGATTGAGGTTGAATATTTTGGAGACCTCGGTGGAGAGTTCGCCGGTTATGCTGTTGCAGCCAATCACTCCGGTCTGCACTTTTATAAAGTCAATATGGTCCAGAAGGGCGGGTGTGCCGTCGGGGAGTATTGCCCAGTCTATGTCAAAGCGGGAGCCGTCGGTGCCGTTGGGCAGATTGTCGGCATATCCCCATCCGAATGATGCCATTGTCCAGATCCCATCGCTGTAACTCATGTTGTCGGGCAGCAGGGTGACGGTGAAGCTGACCTCCTTTTCGGCGTACCACTGCGGATAGTAGGGCTGTTTGTGGAATGTGTTGCGGAGTATGCTGCCGCTCCTGCCGTCGGAGCCTCTCCAGGCGGGACTGCCGTCGGGATTCGAGGGCCGGCTGTAGGTTACGGTGTAGTTGCTTATTACGCGTCCGGCCTTGTGCTCGGAGCCTGCTATTTCGTACCACGGGTCATCGGGCAGGCCGTTGAGGTTTACATCGGCACTGACCCATACTATGCCGGGTTCGGCTCCTCCGGTTATGAAATTGCCGTCAATCCCGAAGTCCATCCCCTCGACATTCACTATCGGTCCGTCAAATCCCACCGTCACGTAGCCGCCCAGTCCGCCAAGGGTGATCATGCTGTTCCCTCTAAGGGCATTCAGACATTTCAGGGCCATGGAGTTGGCATCATCGGTCTCAACATATTCGGGAAGCAGATTCACGAACTGTCCCGGAGCGGGACGATACTCGAATACCTTCGATACGTGTCCTTTAAGCTGCTCTTCCTGCTGCGCTGATGCAGGTCTTACCTTGAAATCACACAGGCTGATACTGTTGGGATTGATGCCTATACCCTTTATACGGTATAAGAGACGTCCGTCGGGGCTGAAGCAGAGAAGGGAGCCGGGGGTGACATAGTCGGCGGCATCGGTTACGTAAAGCCTGCCGCTTATCCGGTCTGCCGTGATGGAGTAGGGGCACTCTATAACGGTGCCGTCGGTTATGAAATCGGAGTCTGTAATGATGCCGGCGGCAAGATCCAGGACCTGAATGGTGCCGCCTTTGCCGTAGCCGTAGAACCAGGCTTTGCCGTCGGCAACAGACATATTCAGGATGGGCAGATTGTATGTATGGGTCACCTGATCGGTCCCGGTATCGATACGGTGCAGACGGCTGTCGTAATCCATTGTGCCATAGTCAAATATACCCCTTGATATTACATAGACGCTGTTATTGTCAGCATAGATGAAGCCGGGATTGGGGTGCACCGTTATGCGGGCGATTTCGGTAAATGTCTTTGTGTCAATGACCGATACGGTGCTGTCGGGCCTGTTGAAATCCAGTCCGCCCGAGTTGGAGACATAGAGTTTTCCTGCTGCACAGCATATTCCGTCTGGGTTACGGCCTACACGGACAGCGGCATCTGAGACCAGTGTCAGCGTATCAATTCTCGATACCGTGCCGTCAAAAGAGCAGACATATACGAATCCCTCATAAGCTGTCAGGTGGCGGGGCTGTCCGGCTTTGCCGTCGGTCATCATGCTGAGCTGTTTTATTGAACGGCAGGTGGCGGCATCGACCACCTCGATTGTGCTGGATTCCGATACTGCTATATAGAGACGGCTCCCGTAAAGCAACATGTCGTTGGCCGTGTCACCCAAACGGCGGCCGTTGGCTTTAAGAAAAGAGTCGTAGGAGCGGTTGTTCCCGTCTGTCCAGGAGTCAGGCAGGCCGGTGCTGAAGTCTATCCACGACAGCGAGCTGTTGTTTTGGTTGAAAAGACCTTCGGAGAGTATGAACATACCGCTGTGATTGTTGTCGGTTGCACCGACTGTCTGTTCTATCAGCAGAGGTTCGGGGTCACACGAAAGGAGGGTGACGAGCGCAGTCAGCATAAACGGTATGGCCGCATTTTTCATTATAGCGCTATTTTAAGTTTAAGACGGAACTGCCTTCCCGGCATGGGATAGTTGCGGACCAGCTCATAACGGCTGTCAGTCAGGTTGATACACTCGGACTGTACTGTAAATGTGTAATCTCTTAGATTGAATTCACGCCACAGAGAACAGCCTATCTCGTAATACGCGGGCATGCGATATTCGGGTCCGTTGTAGCTGTTGCTGAAGTATTCGCCGCTGTAGAGCCAGTTTGCACTCATGTTGAGCCATTTGGAGACGACCCATACCACTGCCGATGCCGAGTGCCGCGGGGTATAGGGCAGTTGGTGGTTCCAGGTATAGCTGGTTTTGTCGGATTTGTCCATGGAGCGCTGGTAGGTGTAGGAGAGATTGACTGCGGGACGGATCTTTCCGCTTGCGGACTCAATCTCCAGTCCGCTTTCTACTCCGTGAGTAACCACACAGCCTATGTTTTTCATCATCCATACGGCGGTGTTTTTGCCGGGTACAGCCATTATGCGGTCGGTCAAACTGCTGTCGAAGAGATCGGCATACAGGGAGATGGCCAGCTTTTCGGTTTCATGCCCGATGACCGCTCCTATTGATTTGACGCTGCCTTTTTCCGGTCTCAGGTCACGGCGGCCAATCTGTTCGAAATAGAGGTCGTTGAATGTGGGCAGCCGGTAAGTGGTGCTGTACGATGCTCTCAGATGCAGTCCTGCCGCCGGCAGTGCTGTCCAGTTCACTCCTATTACGGGCGATAGATTGTTATAGTTCCGTGTCGCTTCATTCAGCAGGGTCTTCTCGGCGGTTACCACATGGTTGAGCCTGGCGGTCAGCACTGTTCTTTCCGATGCGTATTTGATAGCAGACGAACTGTTAAGGGTAAGCCGGGCAGGGCGCGCCTGTTCATCGCCGTTGCCGTTGTCAAACCGTGAGTAGCGGCCGTCAGCGGCTACCGAGGCCGAGAGCCTCTCTGCAAGACGGTAGAGGAGCACTCCTGACAGGTAGCCCTCCTGCTCGTTGTAACGGTTGTCCAGTTTACCCATGCTGTTATTAATGCCGGGGTTCAGATAGCGGGTGTAGGATTCGCCGTATTTTGCATTGAAGAGCAGCGTCATACGTTTGGCAGGGTATGTCTTGAGCGAAGCCTGAGCAAAGCCGTTGCGATTCCATAAATGTTCCCGGGCCGCATTGTCGTTATATAGAATGTTGGCGGGCAGACCCTGTTCGGATAGGAACCAATATCCTCTTACCGACAGCTCTGTGTTGTCGGTCAGGGTGCTGAACAGCGCCGCTTCCGCCCTTAGGCGCCGTACGTTAGAATTGTCACGAATTTTCCTTTGTGAGTTGCCGGCATTATCCTGTATGTAGGGGTAGTCGCCATCGGTCTTGAGCCATTCGGTCTGCAGCGATAGGGTGTTGTTCCGGCTTGCAAGGAGATCGACGCCTGCCAGGGCCGAAACGGTGTTGAAACTGCCGTACTTGACCTCAGCGTTGCATTGCGCTTTTCCGGTCTCAAGCCGGGGCCGGTAGCTGTTCACCGTCAGCGCAGCCGCCTGAGCAGCCATAGCCGCAGTCTGCAGCAGGTCGTTATCGGGTCCGCTTACCAGCCTTACAGATTCTGTCCGGCTTGCCGAAAAACGGCCCAGGTCAATCTGTCCGGTCTGATTGTCGGTAATAATGACGCCGTCATACGCAACGGCCGTGTGTGTGGCTCCGAGTCCGCGCACCGACACGGTTTTGAGTCCCCCTATGCCCCCGTAATCCTTGACCGTGGCGCCGCTGAAATATTTTAGCACATCGGATATTTGCAGTGCCGATGCAGCTTCCATGAGCTTCCGGTCGGCACTCTTAGCGGTCGATACGGAGCTTACGTCCGATCCTCGTGCACCGTAAACCGTGACCTCCTGAATGACCTCGGTCCGGACAGTGTCTGACAGCGCCTTGCCCTGCACCTCAAAAAACAAGAGGCACAGGGCGCAGGCTATTGTCAAACATTTTTTATAGACCGAAGTCATATACGGATCACTCTGTCACCGTAAGTTGGTCCAGACAGAAATAGGATGGGGTGTTCATGCCCCAATCTCCGTTGTCGGTTGATGAGAGTACAAAGGTTATGCGCGTAACCTTTCCCAATGTTGAAAGGTCAACATGTTCCCAGTTATCCACTATCTTCATACCGTCGGCCAGTTTGAAATCAACTGTTCCGGTCTTTGTGCGGTCATTATAACCGGTAATGGTCAATGTAAAGCTGTCCGATTGGGTCCACTGTTTGATCCCGTGCGAGCCCATTCCGTCATCATGGTTTTTGATAACCAGATAGGCGTAGGTGCTGTTGGTCACATAGCACTCTTTGGCATTGTAGGCCTTGCCATCCTTAAACGATATCTCGGCCAAGAGTCCGCCGTATGCCGCACCTCCGGTGTTGGCTATAAAATAGGCATTGCTCTTTACGCCCTTGCGGGTTACGGCTGAAAGATTGGTATAGCCGGGTGTGGTGTTATCGGCACAGCTTGAAATGGTAAATCCCTCGCCAAAGCCCCATTTGCCGAATGAATGTGTCAAAACGAATGGGTCCACGGAAAAATCATCTCTAAAGTAGTAACCCGAGATGTTTGCGGTGTCTGTACCGAGATAGACGGAGTCGCTCTTTTCAAGACTTACCGATAGGGTGTATGATTTTATCGGCTCTTCTTTCTCATTATCGCAAGAGACAAACACAAAGCCCATTGTGAGGGCAACCAAAGCAATCGAATAAATTTTTTTCATGTTCTTATAAAGTTAAAAGTTACTGAATCCCGGCAGTGTTACACCACAAGTGACCGAGAGATTTGGACGAGTGCTTTGGATTAAGACGCCCCGGCTCTTTCCTCGAGAACTTCCGGCATAAAAACATCTTGCAGGTCTTCTGACTTACCCCGGTTTGTCCGCCTTCCCGTCCTTAATATAAGGCAGTGGCTTTAAGATTGACATCCCTTTTAGGGCTTACAGCAGCGGGACTGTTCAGGATTTACACCTGATTCCCTTTTAATCCGAAACAGGGCAAAAATACATAAAATATCTGTAAAAAGGGAATAAATAAATAAAATTCACCAAAGTAGCCTCTGTTTTTAAAATAATTGTATCTTTGCAGGTTGAATTGAGGGCTATTATGAAGAAAATCTTTTGTCTATTCCTTTTTGCAGTATTATTGCTTCCCCTTAAAGCTCAGAAGTTTATAGGAGGTGTGGTAGCCGGTATGAATCTCTCACAAGTAGAGGGAGATGAAGTGTATGGCTTTAAAAAAGTGGGATTTAATGGTGGTGGCTTGGTGATGTTACCTCTGAATCGCAAACAAAGCATCTTTGTTACTGTGGAATTGCTCTATAATCAAAAAGGTGCCTACCAACGTAATACTTCATCCGGCGCAGATGCTTTCCCTTATGGTGATACCGTCTTGTTTGATCCTGCATTTCCGTACAAGAACAACAAGATCTATTATAAATTACGGACCGATTATGTAGAGGTACCACTCCTTTTTCATATTGAAGACCCCTATAC
>DDLZ01000087.1:3911-23921 GCA_002340405.1 Bacteroidales bacterium UBA2559 | reverse complement strand
GTTTTGAAGGGTATGCCGATGCTCTGGAATTCCTCTCCAAGCAATCCTATTGACCCGGTCTCTGACGGCAGATAGTTTTAGTGAACCAACAAAGTTTGGACCGACACAGATTTAGATCAACAGAACAACGGTTCTTGATGCACTTTTAAACGAAAAAACCGTCTCTGCTTTTTTTTCCGGGCAATATGGATTATATTCGCAGTTGAAGTTCCGCTGTAACGGGGGACTCCGAGAGTTTACTGATCAATCATCTATCTCTATATTATGAAGAAATCCATTGTTTTTGCCATGGCTGCCGCAGCGTTGCTTTTGGCAGGTTGTAAGGAGCAGAGTACTCCTATCAAAGTGTGCATTTTCCCCGGTGATTATCCTGATCCTGCCATTATGCGTGACGGTAAGGATTTTTATATGACCCATTCCAACTTTACCTATTATCCGGGATTGCTTATCTGGCATTCGACAGACCTGCTCCATTGGGAGCCCGTAGCGCGTGCCGTACAGGATCAGAGCTACTCCATATTTGCTCCCGACATTTGCAAGGTGAACGGCAAATTCTATATCTACTATCCTACCAGCAATGGCGAGAATTACGTTGTTACAGCCGATCGTATTGAAGGGCCGTGGACTGAACCTGTCAAACTTCAGGTTAGCGGAATAGACCCGGGCCATGCCATTGATGACGAAGGTAACCGCTATCTATATACCAATAACGGTTTTGTGGCTCCGCTGTCGGCCGACGGCCTGACCATAACCGGTCAGAGCCGAAAGGTTTATGACCCCTGGCAGTACCCCGAGCACTGGGAGACAGAGGGGATGTGGCTTGAATCGCCGAAGATTCTCAAACGCGGCGACTACTACTATCTGGTAAGCGCCGAGGGTGGCACCGCCGGCCCTCCAACCAGCCATATGTGCGTGGTGGCACGCAGCAAGTCGGTTATCGGTCCCTGGGAAGACAGCCCTCACAATCCGCTGGTACACACCTATTCCGCCGATGAAGAGTGGTGGTCCAAGGGTCACGGGACACTTATCGATGATGTTGACGGCAACTGGTATATCGTATATCACTCCTACCGTAACGGATTCCATACTCTTGGACGCAGCACCATAATAGAGAGTGTAGAGTGGACCAAAGACGGCTGGCCGGTCTTGGCCAATCCCAATGGAGCCGAATGGGTGAACGGAGGATTACAGGACAACTATGACTATCTCTGCCAATTTGATAACCCTATCATGTGGGCCAAGTGGGAGCCGGGATTTGACGGCGGAACACTCATGACCACCACGGCTGTCGATACATCGTACGAGATAACCGCCAAATTCAACATCAAGGAGGGAGGCCGCGCCGGACTCTACCTGTTCTACAACGAAGAGGCCAATATCGGAATTCAGGGAACCGATCCCACATTCTATGTACGGATCAAGAATGACCGTAACAAGGCAACTGTCTGGAAGAGTACGGACGGCAGCAACTGGACCGAAGTCATAAAGGATGCCGATGTCTCCACATATCACCACAATGTTTACAAGGGATTCTTCGCATTGCGTCCCTCTCTGTTTACCGCAGGTGAAGCTAAAGTTGAATCATTCTCATACAACAAACTTTAAACTGAATAACGTTCAAAGGTATTGCTCCGGGGAAACCACTCTAGGAAAACCTATCCTAAGAGAACCACCCCTGGGAAAGCACTCAAAGAGTCAATCAAACGTAATAACTCAAAACAGAACATTCAAAATATTAATCGCTCCGGTAAATTGAACATATAGAAAAAACTGCTATCTTTGCGGTCGAATGAAAGGGGGTGCCCTGAAAAGGCTGAGATTATACCCTTTGAACCTGATCCGGTTAGTACCGGCGTAGGAATTGGATTTCGAATCTTTTGGATATACCCTTTTCATTTGGATTAAAACTTAATCTATTATGAAGAAGGTATTTTTTTTGTCCCTTGGGATAGCTGCTTGCTGCTTAATAGAGAGCCGGGCAGCCGATTATGAACTCGAACCGGATTCACTCCGCATAGAGCAGCTTCAGGAGGTGGTGATTGACGGAGTGCGCGCACGTATCAACGAGCCATTTGCCGTTACCAATATAGAGCGCTCTGAGCTGGACAGCTACTCCAAGACCGGCCGTGAATTGCCGTTCCTCTTTTCCAAAACCCCCGGCGTGATTTCATGGAGCGACAACGGCACGGGTATAGGAACCACCTATCTTAGAATACGCGGAGCGGCCGATTCACGCATCAACGTGACACTTGACGGTGTGCCGCTCAACTCACCTGAGGACCAGTGCGTCTTCTGGGCCAACACAAACAGCTATGCCTCAATTCTGGGCAGCGCACAGATACAGCGCGGACCGGGAACATCGAGCGTAGGCGACGGCGCTTTCGGCGGCTCGGTCGCACTCACAAGCAAACTGCCCAACCCTATAGCAAGCGCCGAACTGACCGGTTCATACGGCACGTTTAACACCTGCCGGATCGGCGGCTCGTTCTCAACAGGCACCATACAGAACAGCCTTATCATAGACGGCGCTTTCAACCGCACTCAGACCGATGGATTCGTACACGGGACCAGGGGTGAGGCCGGCAGCTACTACGGCGGCCTTATGTGGATGCCCGGTGACAGTATTATGGTGCGCTATCGCAATATCGGCAACTTTGAAAAAACCGGACAGGCCTGGAACGGCATTACTGCCGGCAACGATGATTTCAGCCTCATGGACGGCAGCTATATGGGCGGGGATAAGAACACCGGAATAAAAGAGTACAAGGATATGTACAACGTAGGTCTGGGCAGGTATAACAGCCTGTACGAGTATCTTGTAACCGATAATAACGGCCTCTTCGTAAAGGACGCCGACGGCAACTATCAGACGGCACGCTACCTTATGAAAGACGGCAATTATTGGGAACGGACAACCGATAATTTTTGGCAAAACCACAATATTCTGACACTTGCCTGGGATGTCAACAATATGTTATCCGTTTCACTTACCGGACATTACACATACGGTTACGGCTATTACTCGGAGTTCAGACCCAATAATAAACTAAAGAAATTCGGATTGTCCAACTACACCGCTCCCGACGGTACGACTGTCAAAAGGAGTGATTTCGTGCGCCGCAAAGGTCTGGAACAGCACACCTACGGCGTAATCTGGAACACGGACTACCGCAAAAACCGCTTTGACCTGCGCAGCGGGATCTCCTTCCAACAGTTCAAGGGCAACCATTTTGGACGCCTCACCTACGTGGGCAACGATGCACTCAGCGACTATCTGATAAAAGACGGCGACTACACCTACTATGATTCCGATGCCCTTAAGACCGATTTCAGCACATACCTAAAGGCCGGCTACGATATAACCGACAATTTACACGCTTTTGCCGATCTCCAGTACCGCTATGTGCGCTACATGACAGACGGCTACAACGACAAATTTATCGACAAGGGCGACGGAACCTACGGAAAGCACTATCTGGATATAGACAAGAGGTACAATTTTATCAATCCGAAAGCCGGACTGACATGGACCTCCGCAGGCCACAGAGTACATCTCCTGGCAGCAGTGGCAAACCGCGAGCCGGAGCGCAACAATTTTACCGACAACGGTGCATACCCTGCCCCCAAGCCGGAACGTATGATTGACTATGAAGCAGGCTACGCATTTGACGGCAGTATCTGGGCAGCCGGTTTAAATCTCTATTACATGGATTACAGAGATCAGTTTGTGCAGACCGGCCTGAAGAGTGACATTGGAGAGAACCTGACCACAAATATAAACAGCTCATATCGTACGGGCGTAGAACTGACTGCATCGGTCTCACTCCTGAACTGGCTGACGCTTGAGGGTAACGCCGCATTGAGCAGCAACAAGATCAAAGACTTTGATGAAATGGCCGATGACTGGGACGACTGGGAAGGCAATGCCGATGCAGCTCTCCATAATTGCGACGGCAACGGCGACGGACTGCGCATGATTCATTATAAAAACTCAACCCTGGCCTTTTCACCCGATGCGGTACTGAACGGATTCATTAAGATAGATCTGGGACGGTTCAATGCCCTATGGCATACCGGTTACGTGAGCCGCCAGTATCTGGACAACACCGGCAATAAGGACCGTTCTCTGCCCGCATATTCACTCACGGAGCTGTCGGCGTCCTACACCATACCGTTCAAGAAAACGGTCAAAAAAACAGTGGTGGGAGCCGATATCAACAATCTGTTCAACGCCCGCTGTGCTGCCGGCGGATGGGTCTATTCGGCCATATACGAGAGCGGCGGCTACCCGAACGACAACCGCTATTACCAAATCGGCTTTATTCCGGCTGCAGGATTCTCGGCCATGGGTCATATAACCATCAAATTTTAACACATTATGTTATCAAATATCTGGGCATATATAGCCGGCCAGTTTACCGCCATGGATTTCTGGGGAATCATTCAGACCGCAGGTCTGATATTGAGCTTTGTCTATCTCTGGCTTGAGTTTCATCAAAAACCGCTCATGTGGGTCGTCAGCGCCATCTGCTCCATGATTTACGCCCACGTCTATTTTCACAGCAAGATATATGCCGACATGGGATTCAGCTGCTTCAACATCTGCATGTGCGTTTACGGCTTCATAAAATGGCTTAAAATCGACCGTAAAATCTCTGTGAGCCATGAATCCGATGAAGGGGAAAAAAGAAAAACCGTCATAGCCTACCGCCATTTCCGCAGCACCGAGTTTATGGTCACCCTTGCAGCAGCGGGTGCTATCTGGGCAGCCATATTCTCCATACTCTACTTTCTGACCGATTCGCCCATACCTGCGCTCGATGCCCTTACTGCCACGCTTAACATAGTGGGTACATGGGTACTTGCCCAAAAGATAATCGAGGTTTGGGGTATCTGGTTTTTGGTCAACATAATATCCATCTACATCTACTACCGCCGCGGCTTACATCTGACCACCATCCTGCTCTACTGCTTCTATTTGGGAGCCTCGGTTTACGGTTACATCAAGTGGCGCCGCCGGGGGATCCTTGTAAAAGACGTGTCATAAGCAACAAATGATAATCCGTTCGTCTTTTTTCACTACTTTTGCACCAATTTGAAACAAAACAGTGCATATTAATGAAAAAAACATTACTTTTTTTAGCAGCAATGCTGCCTCTTGGTCTCTATGCTCAGGAGGAGGGTTGGAACCATAATGGTCTTGCAGGTATCAACTTTTCGCAAACTTCATTCACCAACTGGAGCGAAGGCGGCGAGAACAACATTGCAAGTAACGTCTATCTGAACGGGTCGCTCAACTATAAGAAAAACAAACTCTCATGGACCAATGACCTTAACGCCAACTACGGACAGAACTACACTAAAGATAATGGATGGCGCAAGAGCTTAGATAATTTTAACTTTGCCTCCAAACTGGGAAATCAGATCAACAAAAAGATATATTATGCCGCGCTGCTTGACTTCAAGTCCCAGATGGCCAATGGCTACAAGTATTCCAAAGGCTCCAAAGAGCTTATCTCCAAACTGCTCACCCCGTCATACCTGAACATATCGGTCGGTCTGGACTACAAACCCAACAGCCATATTGCACTCTATTACTCACCTGTCGCAGGAAAGCTCACTATGGTTGCCGATACCGCTTTTGCAACCAGATTCGGCATTGATACCGAAAAACATGTCAAAGCGCAGCTCGGTTCGATTCTTAAAGTCAATGCAAACTACACATTTTTTGAAGACAAGATGGTAATTAAGTCGGCAATGGATATGTTCACTGCATACGATGATTCGTTCGGCAACATTGACGTCAACTGGGATCTGCTTATCGGTTACAATCTGACAAAACTGTTGACACTTACTTGCCAGTCAACCCTTAAGTATGACGATGACATAAAGACTTTCCATGACGACGGAAGCACAGGTGGCGCCAAAATCCAGTTCAAGGAGATGATCGGTATAGGTCTGAGTTACAAGTTCTGATTTAATTTTCAAAAACAAAAAGCCATGTGGTTGGGATTCGCGCTGACTTCAGCCCTCTTTCTGGGTCTGTATGATGTGGCGAAAAAACAGTCCCTCAAGGAGAATGCGGTAATACCCGTTCTCTGGCTCCATACGCTTTTTTGTTCACTAATAATGCTGCCGTTCACCCTCCTGTCAGCCAAAACGGGAACATTGGACGGCAGCATATTTTATGTCCCCATCGGCGACGCCCATCTGCATAGGTTTATCTTTCTGAAAGCAGCCATTGTCCTGAGCTCGTGGGTATTCGGATATTTCGGCATGAAACATCTGCCAATCACCCTGTTCGGGCCCATCAATGCCACACGTCCCATAATAGTCCTGCTGGGAGGTCTGCTCATCTTCGGTGAAAGACTTAATCTCTATCAGTGGATAGGTGTAATTCTGGCCGTCATCTCCTTCTACATGCTAAGCTTAAGCGGCAAAAAGGAAGGGATAAGCTTTACCCATAACAAATGGGTCTTCTGCGTCATCATGGCCACTCTGTTGGGAGCCGTAAGCGCCCTCTTCGACAAATACCTGTTGCAAAACTATAACAACATGTTCGTCCAGGCTTGGAGTAACTTCTACCAGCTTGCGTTGATGACCGTAATACTGTTCGCCATGTGGTGGCCCACCCGCAAAAAGACAACCCCTCTGCAATGGAGATGGAGTATCATCCTGATCTCCGTGTTTCTGACTATGGCCGACTACGCCTACTTCTACTCCCTGACTTTCAGCGACTCACTCATATCCATAGTATCAATGATACGTAGAAGCAGCGTGATTGTCTCTTTCCTCTGTGGGGCAATGATATTCCGCGAAAAGAACCTCAAAAGCAAAGCCGTTGACCTCCTGGTAGTTCTTCTGGGTCTGGCCTTCCTCCTGATAGGCTCCCTTAGGTAAAGAATTAAACACTTTATTATATAGCACCTAAAAGTCTCAAATAAAANNATTATAACTTATTTTATAATAGAACGGACCGACATTTTTAGTAACTTTGCAAAGCTAAAATTTCCCGACCGGGAGGTAACCAATAAATAGAATAAAAAAACAAATAAATATTCTCAACATGATTAAAGACATTTTTGAAAGAATTAAAGAGACACCGGGTCCACTCGGCCAGTATCAGGGTATTGGCGACGGTTACTTCATGTTCCCGCGCCTGGTAGGTGAAATGGGCCCCGAAATGATGTTTAACGGTAAACCCGTCCTAAACTGGAGTCTGAATAACTATCTGGGATTGGCCAACCATCCCGAGGTAAGAAAAACCGATGCCGAGGCAGCGGCCCGTTTCGGTTTCGGGGCTCCGATGGGTGACCGCATGATGTCAGGAAACACCGATTACCACATAAAATTTGAGAACGATTTTGCGGAATTCATAGGTAAGGAAGCCGGCCTGTGTCTTAATTTCGGCTACCAAGGAATGTTTTCAATCATTGACGTTCTTACCAGTCGCAAGGACGTAATTGTATATGACTCCGAGTCACACGCCTGCATTCTGGACGGTATGCGCTTGAGTCTGGCCAAACGTTTCGCCTTCCAGCATAACAATATGGAGAGCCTTGAGAAGCAGCTTAAAAATGCCTGTAGGCTGGCTGATGAGCAGGGTGGCGGTGTTTTGGTAATTACCGAGGGTGTCTTCGGAATGGCCGGTGACATGGGTCACCTTGATGAAATTGTAAAACTCAAAAAGAAATATCCGTTCCGCATACTTATTGACGATGCACACGGTTTCGGAACCATGGGCGCACGCGGACGTGGCGTAGCCGAGCACTATGGAGTGACCGATGAGATAGACGTCATTTTCTATGCTTTCGCCAAGAGTATGGCATCAATAGGCGGTGTGGTATGCTCAGAACCCGAGATTATAGACCATCTCAAGTGTAACATGCGCTCACAGATCTTTGCCAAGTCACTGCCTGTGGCTCTTGTAGTGGGTAACCAGAAGCGTCTTGACCTCATCAAAGCACATCCCGAATACCGCGAACATCTGTGGGAGATTGTCAATGCCCTGCAGGACGGTTTCCGCGCCGAAGGCTTCAACATGGGTGCTACGGAATCACCTGTCACTCCGGTTTACTTCGAGGGCGGCGTAAACGAAGCTACCAACGTTGTGATTGACCTGCGTGAGAACTACGGTATTTTCTGCTCTATCGTAACCTATCCCGTTATACCGAAAGGACAGCTTATGCTGCGTATCATACCTACGGCATCACATACACTTGATCACGTAAAACGTACCATTGAAGTGTTTAAAGAGGTCAAGAAAAAACTTGATGCAGGCCACTACCAAGGTAGTATTCAGGATATGAACGTGTTCAAAAGCTAATAGATTTCAAGATTATGAAGTATCAGCTTGTCTGCAAAAAATGCGGCAAGGTTATCGGAGACTTCGCCGCATGGTTCGGTCAGGATCAGTTGTGTGAATGTGGAAGCAATCATGCAGAGGCAAACTATACTACTGACTACCACCGGCTTAATGAACTATGCAAGCCCGGTTTGGAAGTGGACAATTTTTACCATTACTCACCATTCCTGCCGGTTGATGAGGACGATGAGTTTGTAAGCCTAAGCGAAGGCGCCGTTCCCATTGAAGAGTGGGATTTTCTGGAAAAATACGCCAAAGACCATTACGGTATTGATTGCAAAGTAATGGTTTGCCGCAATGACCTTAACGGCGGCACTGGCACATTCAAGGATATAGCCGCGTCACTTGCCGCCACGCTGTTTAAAAAACACAATATTGAAGCTTATTGCCTTGCCTCAACCGGCAACGCAGCCATATCTTATGCCACCTATCTGGCCAAAGTAGGAGTCAAGTTCACCATATTTGCTCCTTTTGACATGTATAAGGAGACTCAGGAAGCCATACACGCAACCGGACAGAGACTTGTGGTGTCAGAGGGCGGCTATGGGCAGGCCAAAGCCGAAGCTGCCGATTTTCATGCCACTTACCGTGTCATGATATCGGCCGGGAACATCGACCCCATTCGGGTTGAAGCCAAAAAAACTCTTGTCTTCGAGTGCTTACGCGAACTTGGCCGGATCCCCGATGTATATATGCAGGCGGTGGCAGGCGGCACGAGCCCTATAGCTTTCGAGAAAGGAATGCGTGAGATAGCCTCAACCTTTCCCCAACACCGTATGCCGCGTATGCTCCTGGTTCAGCAGGATACTTGCGATCCAATGGTACAGGCGTGGGAGTGGGCTATCCAGAACGGCTTTCCGCAGGGCTGGAACAAACATTTCCCCACTGTGGTTCCAAAAACAAAGATATCGATACTGACAGCCGGTACACCCGGAATGTATCCGATATTGGGTCCTATTGTGAAGAATAGCGGCGGATGCTATCTGCGTGTTCTGGAAGAGGGTCTGGAAAAATACGGACGCATGGTCAAGGACGAGCGTGGGATCTATATGGGACCTGCATCGATTGTCTGCATAGCCGGATTCTTTAAGGCTCTTGAAGAGAACAAACTAAAAAACAATGACTTAATTCTGCTTAACACAGGTGAAGGCGCCGAGCGCGCACTCTGGTTTAAGAAAGCTATTGATGATTACAAATAATTATGGGAAAGTTCAGTAACAAAGTGGTATGGATAACCGGTTCCTCATCGGGTATAGGCGAGGCAACCGCTTATGAATTCGCGCGCGAAGGCGCCATCTTGATCTTGACCGCTCTTAAAGCTGACATTCTTGAAAAGGTGGCTGCCCGATGCGAAGAACTTGGCTCACCTAAGACAGCTACCCTGCCCTTTGACCTCTCATTAAAGGAGCAGGTGGGCAGACTTGCCGAACAGGCATGGAATCTTTTCGGACATATTGACATATTCTACAACAACGCCGGCATAAGCCAGCGCGGCTCCACCTGCGAGACCGAGATGCACGTTATTGACAAGATAATGGACATAAATTGGTTTGCACCGGTAATCATGACTAAGGTCATTTTGCCCAAGATGATAGCCCGCGGAGAAGGTCAGCTGGTTGTAACGACAAGCATAAACGGACGATTCGGGTTTCCGCTACGCTGTGCCTACAGTTCATCAAAGCACGCCTTGTACGGATTTTTCGAGACCGTTCAGGCCGAATATTACAACGATAACATCAGGGTAACAATAGTATGCCCCGGTCGTGTGCAGACCCGCATATCGTTCTATGCTCTTGAAAAAGACGGCAAGCAGCACGCCAAGATGGATGCCGGACAGGCCGGAAGCTGTACTCCGGAACAGGCAGGCAAAAAGATAGTACGTGCCGTTTACCGCAAGAAACGCGAGGTTTTGGTAGGTCGTAAGGAGTTACTTATGGTTTACATAAAGCGTTTCTTCCCCGGACTATGTGCAAAAATAGCCCGCTCCATCGATCCAATGTAAAATTTTTTAAAGAATTCAATATAACATATTATGAAAAAAGAGATTCAATTCAGTCTTATTTACCGTGACATGTGGCAATCATCGGGAAAGTATGTTCCCCGCAAGGACCAACTTGCCAAGATTGCCCCGATAATTATCGACATGGGCTGTTTTGACCGGGTCGAGACTAACGGCGGTGCAATGGAACAGGTAAATCTTATGTACGGTGAAAACCCAAACCAGGCCGTACGCACATTTACCAAACCGCTTAGAGAAGCCGGGATCAAAACACACATGCTTGACCGCGGTTTGAACGCTCTTCGCATGAATCCCGTGCCTGCCGATGTACGTCAGCTCATGTACAAGGTAAAACACGCACAAGGCGTGGACATAACTCGTATATTCTGCGGTCTTAACGATACGCGTAACATAGTTCCTTCTATCAAGTGGGCCAAAGCTGCCGGTATGACCGCTCAGGCTACCATGTGCATAACCTACTCCAAGGTACACACAGCCGAATACTACATCAATTTGGCAGAACAGCTCATAGAGGAAGGTGCACAGGAGATATGTCTCAAGGATATGGCCGGAATAGGTCGTCCCGTTATGTTAGGCATTATAGTACGCGCCATAAAAGAGAAACATCCCGACATAATCGTACAGTATCACGGACATAACGGCCCCGGGTTTGCGGTAGCTTCAATGCTTGAGGTAGCCAAGGCCGGCTGTGATGTTATTGATGTGGCCATGGAACCTCTCTCATGGGGTAAGGTTCACCCTGACGTAATAACCATACAGGCTATGCTCAGAGATGCCGGATTCCTGGTTAAGGATATCAACATGAAGGCATATATGGAAGCCCGCAGAATGACGCAGAGCTTCATAGACGATTTCCTGGGTTACTGGATTGACCCCAAAAATGCACAGATGAGCTCACTGCTTGTAGGCAGCGGACTTCCCGGCGGCATGATGGGTTCACTCATGGACGATCTCAAGGGTATGCATTCCGTTATAAATACCAACCTGAAAAATAAAGGTGAGAGCGAACTTTCCGAGGATGAACTTCTTGTAGAACTGTTTGACGAGGTAGAACGTATATGGCCCATGCTGGGTACACCTTGTCTTGTCACACCTTTCAGCCAGTATGTGAAGAACGCCGCTCTGATGAACCTCTACTCCAGATCAATTGACGAGAAACCGTTCACCAGAATGGATCCTGCCATGTGGGGCATGATACTTGGCAAGTCAGGTAAATTACCGGGCAAACTGGCTCCCGAAATAGTGGAAATCGCAAAAGAAAAAGGATTTGAATTCTATACCGATGATCCACAGGTACTCTATCCCAATGAGCTTGACCGTTTCATCAAAGAGATGAAGGAAAACGGCTGGGACCGTGGCCGGGACGATGAAGAGCTGTTTGAGTTCGCCATGCACGAAAAGCAGTACCGCGAGTACATGTCAGGCCAGGCTAAAGAGCAGTTTAACAAAGACCTGCTGGAGCGCATAGAAAAAGCTCAAAACGGTGGCAATGGAGGTCCTGCCAAACATTTCAGCGCTGCTGACAAGCGGGCAATCCTGCACCCCGATGCAGAACCCATACAGGCAGGTGTAACCGGACGTATTATTTGGGATCTTGACTATATAGACAAGTCCTGCAATCCTCCTTTCGGCAAAAAATATAAGAAAGGCGACTGGATGTGTGGTGTACAGGCCATGGGTAACACCTTTATTGACAATGTCACCGCTCCCTACGACTGTCATCTTGTAGCAGTCGATAAAGAGCACGGCACAATAGTAAACAAATGTGACGTAGTAGGCTGGATTAAGAAATAATCTGTCTTAATTCTGACAATACCGGGAAAGGCCATTCGCAAAGGATGGTCTTTCTTCTTTTAATGTTTAGTCAGGAACCTCTTCCTATAGAGGCCGGTAACGAATCGTTGGAGCTGGTTCGCCGCACTATAAGTATGCTCAACTCATAGAGCAGATATATGGGAAGCGAAACAATGGTCAGCGTGAACACATCGGTTGTGGGAGTTATTATTGCAGCAATAATCAAAATGGCAACTATCGCATGACGACGGTATTTTTTCATGAATTCGGAATTGACTATTCCCAATTTCCCCAAGAACCAGGCGAGAATAGGCAGCTGAAAAAATATACCCATAAGAAAAGTAAGAGTTACCAAAAGGTTTGTATATGACTCAAGCGTAATAATATTGGGTATATCGGCGCTGACCTGATAAGTTCCCAAAAAACGGAATGCGAGCGGAAATATGATCAGGTAATTCATAATTATACCCGCCATAAAGAGTATGTAGGACCAGACTACGACCTTTGTAGTACTCCGAAGTTCTTCCTTATGAAGTGCGGGGGCAATAAATCCGAACAGCAGATATATTATGTAAGGCAATATAACCAAAATACTGACATAGAACGCCATCTTCATGTGAATCATAAACTGTGCAGTCAGTGTGGTGCTGAACAGTTCCACATTGAAATCCTGAATTCCCGAGGAGTCCAGTCCCATTATGTCGGCAATTGAAGTTATCCAGCGGTAAAGTATAAAATCCGGGTGACTTGGGGCTAATATAAGTCTAAACAGCAGATCCTTAAGGAAAAAGGCAACAACAAATCCCACCATCGCAACGGCGAAGATTCGCAAGATAACTTTTCTGAGTGCTTCAAGATGGTCCCAGAATGTCATCGGTATGTCATCGGGAACCGTCATAAGGATATGGTATGGTCAGGATTTATAATCTTTTCCATTCTGTACAGAATAGAAATCAAGCATTGTCCGGAAGTGGTATGGTTAAGATTTCTGATCCTTTCCATCGACTGATTCGTTCTTATCGGCAGACTTATCGGGAGCATTGATTTCATCCTCAACCTCCTTCATGCCGGCCTTGAAAATNNACCTCCTTCATGCCGGCCTTAAAACTTTTCACACCCTTACCCATGCTCTTCATAAGATCGGGAATACGTTTTGCACCAAAAAGCAGAAGTATTACAAGAAGAATGACAATCAGTTCCGTCGTGCCTAATCCGAGTAAAAGAAAAGTAAGTATCATGAGCTCTTTTTTTAAGTACGACACAAATTTAAGAATAATGAGAAATAAAGCTATTATAGTTGGCCATTTTTTTATATGGAGACCTTTTTGGCAAATGTCAGGTTTGAAAAACCATAAAAAAGCTGTAATATTGCAGTTTGACAAAAAAAGATTATGCAAAAGAGAGATTTCATTATAACCGGAATACAGCAGATAGGTATTGGAACCACATCGGTTTACAACTCATGGAGATGGTTCATTGATATGTTCGGAGTGGACATAAAAGTTCTTGAAGCTGACACAGTGGCCGAAAGGATGCTTCCATACACAGGAGGAAAACCCCAAAAACGTCATGCTGTAATAGCTCTTAACCTTCAGGGTGGCGGCGGATTCGAAATTTGGCAGTATTCACAACGTAAGCCTAAACCGGTTGACTTCCAAATTCAAGTGGGTGACCTGGGTATTTTCTGTGCAAAAGTCAAATGCCGTAATATAGATAGTGCTCACAAGTTTGTTTCAGAACGTTGGAAAGATGTGAGCCCCATAATGACCGCACCTGACAACAGCCGCACCTTCTACATCACCGACCCCGAGGGCAATTGGTTCCAAGCCTTACAGGATGACTTCATACTGATTGACGAAGGCAAGGAGTTTGGCGGCATGATAGGCTGCATGATAGGCGTAACCGATATAGATAAGGCCCGTGTAGTCTATTCCGACATTCTGGGATATGACAAAGTAATATACAACGAATCGGGAAAATTCGATGATCTGAAGCCTTTGGCAGGCGGTGACGGCAAATATCGCCGAGCTCTGCTCCAATGGTCCGAACCCAACAAGGGAGCATTTGCACCTATATTTCCCACCGGATATATAGAGCTGGTACAGTGCCTTGACCGCAAGCCGCGTAAAATATTTGAAGGCCGCTATTGGGGTGACCCCGGTTTTATACAGATCTGTTTCGATGTGACCGGCATGGACGAACTGGCTAAATGGTGCGCCGACCACGGACATCCTTTNNTTCACCTATATTGAAGACCGGGACGGAACCCTGATTGAATTTGTTGAAACATATAGGATATCGATAGCCAAAAAACTGGGATGGTATATCAATCTGCTTAAGCGCAAACGCGAAAAACCCCTCTCAAAACTGTTGTTCAGAGCTATGAAATTCAACCGAAAAAAAATTGACTGACTGCAAATGGGTAATCTGATAGATATAATCAAATCTGATGTCAGATATGAAGGCTCACTTAAAGCATGTATGAACTGCGGAATCTGTACCGCAATATGCCCTGCAGCCGAATTTTATGACTATGATCCCCGTCGCATATGTGATATGGTGCAGCGTGGCGATGAAGAAGAGGTAGAGAAACTGCTTCGCTCAGACACTATCTGGTTCTGCGGACAATGCATGTCCTGCAAACCGCGCTGTCCCCGCGGTAACGTGCCGGGTGCCGTAATAAACATTTTACGCAAAGTCTCACAGGAGATGGGCTACTACAAAGAGAGCCGTTTGGGACGACAGCAGGTAGAGATAATGGAGAATACAGGTAACAACATACTTGAGATAGGCTATTGTGTACATCCGGACAGAATGCGTCCTGAGAATCATCCTGAACAGGGGCCGATATGGGACTGGTATTTAAAGAATATAAAAGATGTAGCTCCTAAATTCGGCGCCAACTACCACGGTAAGGGGCCGGGTGCACTGCGTGAAATCTCTCCTGAAACTATGGAAGAGCTACGCAACATTTTCCGTGTTACGGGAGGCATGGATTTTTACGACACAATTTTAAACGGACCAAAGGATGATAGACTTCGGATTTTCAATAAAAACCCCAAGAGCCGAAAACCTTGATGAGGTTTCGCTTGAAAAATATCGCAGATTACTTGAACTGACTCCGTCATTCAAACGTTGCTTTCAGTGCGGGTGTTGCAGTGCAACCTGCTCGGCCGGTCAGTTCACGGATTTCAGCATACGACAAGTCCATACCTCATTCCGTCGGGGTGAATATGAAGAACTGGGAAAAGAATTACGTAAATGTATGCTATGCGGAAAATGTACACTTGTCTGTCCGCGTGGGGTAAATTTACGTTCACTTATTATAAACATGCGTCAAATTCTTGACGGAACAGAGAAAAAGGCAAGATGAAGATACATGTCTATCCATATAATGACTTTGTAATACCATTCATTTTAGGTGTCATTTTACTGTTTGCAATATGCATATTCAAATATGTCCGTTGGATACGTAAATTCAGCTATGCACAGCGCAGAACATTACGAAAAAATTGGTACTCATGGAAAATAATTCCGGCCGCATGGGAGATGATTCGTGAAGGCCTGTTCCATAAACGAATCCTGAAAAAGAATCTGCTGCTTGGATTAATGCACCAGTCATTTGCTTTGGGTTGGTTCCTGCTTATCATAGTGGGCGATATCGAAAGTCGCAATACTTTCCACAGCCTGCAACGTGAACAGTCCATAGAGACTGTCCATGAACTTGAAGAGCAGGAGGGTTGGTATGTTTACCATACCGATAAAGACAAAAACTTCGGATATTTCAATCAGCGTCGTTACAAAGTCGAAACCGAAGAGGGTATTGCACGTATCCATTACAAACGTCCGTTTTACATAGCAATCTTCTACCGATATTTTATACATAAAGCACCGGAATCTTTCCGACAGCACAAGTTGTACTCGGACATTATGGACGGCCTGCTTATCTACATACTCCTTGGACTGGCCATGGCCATGGTCAAGATCTTCTGGTCCAAGATTCTTGGAATGCGACGCACCACCAAGCATACACTCGTTGATAGGTTCTCCAAATTCTCACTATGGATGATCTTCCCGCTCAGGCTTCTGTCCGAATCGGTATCTGCCTGCCTGTATGGAAACGGAGGATTCCTGACCCAGGCTATAGGCAACCTTTTTGACCCCATGATAGTGCGCGGTCTGGAGACTTCATTGTGGATGTTCTACTCCCTTATGCTGGCAATCTTCTTTATCACATTGCCGTTCTCCCGCTATATGCACATTTTCACCGAATTGCTGCTTATATGGTTCCGCAAAATAGGCGTGACCGAGGAGCTCTATAAGACGGGCTATACACAATTCGAATTGAACGCCTGCTCACGTTGCGGTGTCTGCATAACCGGCTGTCCCATTGACAGAGTACTTGACAACCATGAAATACAGCCTGTATATCTGATACGCAGCCTGCGCAATAAGGAACATGGCAGTCGGCTCAACATGATTGCCGAAAACTGTCTTATGTGTGACCGCTGTACAGTGGACTGCCCGGTAGGCATTGACCTTAACTCAATTCGCCGTATGACAAGGAATAAAGGCGCCATCGATACCAAAGGCAACTACACATATCTTACAAAGAAACAGATTCCTTTCAATGCAATAGGCCGGGTGGCATACTTCGGAGGTTGTATGTCACATCTTACCCCCGGCATTACCGAGTCAATGGAGAAGATCTTCATAGCAGCAGAACAGAAATACTGGTACATGGACAAGCAAGACACCATATGCTGCGGACGTCCTCTCTATCAGCAGGGATTCTTCAATCAGGCAGCAGAACTGCGCAAGAAAAACACGGATATGATCAAGCAGTCTTATGCCACAATGCTGGTAACTTCATGTCCTATTTGCTACCAATCTTTCAAAAAGGAATACAATCTGGATATACCTGTAATCCACCATACCACATATATTGACATACTGCTCAAGCAGGGACTAATAAAGGTCCGTCATGATGACCGTAAGGTGTCGTACCATGATCCCTGTGAACTTGGACGCGGATGCGGAATCTACGAAGAACCGCGCCGTGTGATAAATGCCGTTACCAATCTGCAGAAAACGCGTTATCAAAAGGAGAAAAGTGTTTGTTGCGGATTCAACTTGGGAGATACCAGAGCAAGTGTTGAAGAACAGACCAGAATCAGGAATGCATCACTTGCCAACCTCACATCAAAGCCCGTTGACACAATAATCACGGCCTGCCCTATGTGTAAGAAAGCGTTCCAACATGCTACCAACGATTACCCTGTCAAAGATATAGCCGAGATAGTGGCCGAAAACCTTATAAATTAAAAAGATTATGTCAAACCGTTATTGGAATGAATACCAGAAAGTTATAGCCGATGACCATTACTTTTATGAGCGAAGCTGCATACGTCAGACCTTTTTCCCCGGCTCTGAGACTGCATTCCTCAGGATAATGAAAGAGGAACTTGGCAAAGATGTGTTCGATGATTTCCGTCAGCACACCTGTACGGGCATAGGATATCACTCGGATATAGTACCGCTTGAAACCACCATGACCGTAGTGGCACGTCTCTTCTCACTCATGACTGAACACGGATATGAGAATTATGTACCCTCATGTGTGACATCGTTCGGAGTCTTTACCGAAATGGTCCATCTGTGGGAAGAGAATCCGGAATTGCTTGAAAAGACTCGTGAAAATCTGTACAAAGCCTGCAAACGCGAGTTTGATATTCCTAAAAATCTGGTACATCCCTCAGACCTCATATACAAGTTCCGTTTCGAACTGGCTGAGAAGATGAAATACCGCCTTGTAAATCGCTTTACAGGAAAGCCGTTGAATGTGGTGGAACATATCGGATGTCATTACGCCAAGATATTCCCTGAAAAGGGGGTAGGCAAAGCCGAGTTTCCCTACGTACTGGCAGGCATGATTGAAGCCTGGGGCGGCAAAGTGGTTGATTATCCCGAGCGCCGTCACTGTTGCGGATTCGGATTCCGCCAGTACCTTATACAGGAGAACCGAGGCTATTCCATATCGAACACCAAAAAAAAACTGAAGTCTATGGAGCCGTATGAACCCGATTTTATTGTGAGTAACTGTCCGGGCTGCACCATGTTCATGGACCGTTGGCAATATACCATAGCCGAGATGGAATATAAAACCTACGACCGTGAAGGCTATGGCATTCCCGTCCTTACCTATGAGGAGATGACCGGCCTGCTTCTGGGCTATGACCCGTGGGAGCTAGGCCTTCAAATCCATCAGGTACAGTCTGAACGCCTACTTGATAAGATAGGCATCCCTTATGACCCGAAGCAAAAGTACAAAGCTGCATCAGGTAAAATACTGCGTGCGCCTAAGAAACCTGATAATCTATTAGTGTAATATGAAAAAAATTGCAATCATAGGAGCCGGCCCGGCAGGTATCGAAGCCGCATCGGTATTGGCAAAATACGGAGCTCAGGTGGTTCTGTTCGAAAAATCCGAAACACCGCTCAAAAACCTTCAGGATAAAGCGTTTCTGTTCCCCAATTTCCAGTCGGCACAGGAGATTGCCGATGACCTGAACTCCAAGTTGCTTACAGATGGAATAACAACAGCTTTCGGAGTGGATATAAGCGATGTTAAATGGCACAGGACCGAATGGAAACTGACCGACTCCAAAGGTCAGACCTACGTTTCCGATGCTGTACTGCTGACCACCGGCTATCAGGTTTTTGATGCACGCCGCAAAGAGGAACTGGGTTACGGAATTTATAAAGGTGTAATAACATCGCTAGACATGGAGCGGATGATAAAACATGAAAAGATATTGAACGCCAATGGCGATGTGCCAAAGCGTGTCACATTCTTGCAGTGTGTAGGTTCGCGTGACGAAAAAAGTGGCAACAACTACTGCTCAAAGCTCTGCTGCGTGACAGCTGTAAAACAGGCTGTTGAGGTCAAAAAACAACTTCCCAAATGTGAGGTTTCGGTCTTCTATATGGACCTGCGTATGTGGGGGCAGGGGTTCGAAGAGATGTACCGCACTGCACAGGAAAAATATGACGTGAGTTTTGTACGCGGACGTATATCCGAGGCTGCCGCAACCTTTGACAGCCGCATACAGCTCAAAAGCGAAGATACACTCATGGGAGTACCGCTGAAGATGACCACTGACCTGCTGGTGCTTATGGTGGGTATGGAGGCCTCACCGGGAACAAATACTCTGGGCAAGTCTTGTGACATCAGTGGTGAATATGGATTCATTCGCACCATCAGTCCTCATCTATATGATAACGAGACCGGTAAACCCGGACTCTTCGTAGCCGGATCATGCAAGCGTCCTATGACCGTATGGGACACCATAAATGATGCCCGTTCGGCAGCTTTTGCCATTATAGATTATTTGAACACTCTGCCTTGATTGTTTAATAGATAGGCATTAAAACAACTACTTATGTTTACTGATCAAAACGGGCTATATGTTGCTCACGGCCAACAGGGTCCTATCGCGATTTGCGGAAAGATGGCTAACCGGCACGGTTTGATTGCAGGAGCCACAGGAACGGGAAAGACCGTCACCCTGCAGGTTTTTGCCGAAACCTTCAGTCAGGCAGGCGTTCCCTGCTTCATGGCTGACATGAAAGGTGACCTGAGCGGGATCAGCCAACCCGGTTCCATGAACGGATTCATTGAAAAGCGCTGCAAAGAATTTGGAATAGAGAATCCCGTTTTCAAAGAGTGCCCCGTACGTTTCTTCGACGTGTTCGGCGAACAGGGTCATCCCATGCGTACCACCATCTCCAATATGGGACCCCAACTGCTCTCCCGTCTTCTCGGACTCTC
>DDLZ01000087.1:0-3905 GCA_002340405.1 Bacteroidales bacterium UBA2559 | reverse complement strand
ATGGACAAGGCGTGATGAACGTGCTTGCCGCTGACCGTCTCATATTGAATCCGAAACTCTACTCCACCTTCCTGCTCTGGCTTCTCTCCGACCTCTACGCACAACTGCCCGAAGTCGGCGACCTTAAACTACCTAAACTGGTTTTCTTTTTCGATGAAGCCCACACACTGTTTGACGGCACCTCAAAGGCGCTGATTGACAAGATTGAGCAGGTGGTAAGATTGATCCGAAGTAAAGGCATAGGTATCTATTTCATTACACAGACTCCCACCGACATTCCGGAAAACATCCTTGGACAGCTTGGGAACCGCGTTCAACATGCTTTGCGTGCCTACACGCCAAAAGATCAGAAAGTGGTCCGCGCAGTTGCACAAACTTTCCGCGCCAATCCCGGCTTCAAGACCGAAGATGTCATCATGGAACTTGGAACAGGCGAGGCTCTTGTATCCTTCCTTGACGAAAAAGGTGTACCGGGCATAGTAGAACGTGCCAATATACTTTTCCCACTCAGTCAGATAGGCGCCATTACCGAATCACAGCGCAGAGAATCTATCCGGTCTTCAAGACTGTATGGCCGCTATGACAAGGTGATAGACCGTGAAAGCGCGTTTGAGGTCCTGCTGGCCGAATCCGAACAACGGCAAGCTGAACTTCAGGCCGCAACCGAGAAGGAGGAGCGCGATGCAGACTTCTCAAAAGAGTCCAAAGAGAAGAGCCGCAAACGAACAAAAGGAATAGGCTCAAAGATATTAACGGCAGCCGCAGGTGCAGCCATAACATCCGTAAGCCGTAGCATTGGCACACAGGTAGCTAACAAGATGACCGGCAAAAAGGGCAAAACCAAAACAACGGGCAAAAACTTAGCACACAGAGCCATAGGCAGTGCAACATCAACCGCTACCCGCACCTTGACCCGCTCTTTGCTCGGGAACCTGCTAAAGTGAACAGAGCCCATAAAAACAGAAAATGGTCACTGATGACCATTTTCTGTTTTATTAGAGCATATTCTTACTTGAATCGCCACCAGTCGAAATTAAGCAGATTCTTGCCTGTACCCCTGAAGACAAAATAGAGGTCATGGGTTCCGCGTAATCTGGGTTTCAATTTGCAATTTGCAGTGTAATATTTTGAGTAACCGCCGGTAGGTGCTATAGAGATCATGCCCGCCATTGGTCCTTCCGGACTGTCAAGACGTATCTCGATAATGGCATAACCGTCGGTGGCAACCGAAGCATAGAACTTCTTGGCGCCTTTATTTCCAAATCTTACGCCGCTCACCTTTATATACTCACCGTCATCAATATTAGTAACATACATATTGGTAGAACCTCTGTTTTCCTCGTCCATACGCTTGGTCTTAAGGCCATAACCCCAGGACATTGTCTCAGCCTCTACACGACGATAGGGATCGAATGTCTTGATCTGCTCAACCACATTATCCATAAAATAGGGAACCTCCTGAATGGTGCCATCGGGATTGTAGTGCATCTCGGCCAATGCCGCCGAACGCTGCTCGGCATGGGCAAATGTTGTAAGATGCATAATATCATAATTCAGGCCAAACACATAATGCTTGCCCTTATATGAGATTATTCCGGGGTGGTTGCCGCGGGTGCGTACCGTATGGTCCATTATATGTCCCTTATACTCCCAGGGTCCTTCCGGACCGTCACTCATAGCATAACCGATGCCTTCCGGACAGCATGTCGATGCAAAAGCCAGATAGTAGCGTCCCTCATGCTTCCAGATCCAGGGTCCCTCCTGATAATCCTGTATTTTGGGATGTTTGACAATAGGACCGGCCAACGATATCATATCATTGCCCAATTTTACGGAATAGAGGTTGGGGTTACCCCAATACATATATACCTGTCCGTCATCATCGATTAAAATAGTAGGATCAATATCCTCCCAATGTTCTTTCTGCCATACCAGAGGCTCTCCCAGCGGGTCATTGAACGGTCCGTATGGCGAATCGGACATAAGTACGCCTATTCCGCGACCATGTATGGGGCAGTACATATAGTATGCTCCGTTGGCCTCGACCACCTCCTGGGCCCACGCACCGTTCTTTCCATCATAGTACTTAAAGTCATCGAGCGAAGCCACAGCGCCATGGTCCTGCCAGTTTACCATATCGTCCGATGTGTAAAGCAGCCAGTCAAACATCTGGAATCCGCGGGCGCCGTCTTCATCGTGTGTGGTATAGAGGAATACCGTGTCGTTGATCACCACAGGGGCGGGATCGGCAGTGAAGCTGGTCTGTATTATGGGCAGGTTGGCATGAGAGTTGAACTGCCACCAGTCAAAGGTGAAAGGCTCGGGAGTCTCGCACCGGAACACAATATACAGGTCATGTACACCGGTGACGTTTGTATCTATCAGGTACGAAAAAGAAGCAGTGGGAAATCCCGCATTGTCCGTATTTACCGGAACAGTGCAGAACGGCTCGCCTTCCATATTGTCTATATGGAATTCAATGGTTCCTTTGCCTCTCTGCCTTCCTACAACCACGGTGACAAGCTTCTGACCGCAATCCTTAAAATCAACCGAGCGCACACGCATCCAGTCGCCATCGTGTATATCAGTCACATAGTGGTCCCTGCCGGCAAGACGGTCATTCTTCAGCCCACGTGCCTCTGCCATCGTTTCGGCCTCAACACGTTTATATGGGTCAAGATTCTTGATAGGTGTTACCACACCCTCTTTTGTGAAAGGGATGAACGGAATTGAGCCATCCTCATTGAACTTGAACTCCTCTACACAGGCGGAGCGGTTAAAGCCGCCGCCGCCCGGAAGCATGCCGTTATGATAAAACATGAAGTCACGTCCCTTGAACGTTATATTACCTCCGTGAATGGTAAAGCTGTTTTCTGCCTCATCCATGATACGGCCCCTATAGGTCCAGGGACCGTGCACGGTAGGCGCTGTCGAGTAAGCCATATGTTCAGGTACGCCGCCTGCGGGATAAGAGAGGTAGTAGATACCGTTCCGCTTCATAAGCCACGGCCCCTCCTCAAACTGGGTCATCATTTCATTACGGCCGCGCGCCCAATTCATCTTGGATTGCAACTCACCGAAAGATTTCGGATCACGATAGCCGGGCACCTCTTTCCAACCATCCTTAAACGAGACCATGTCATCGTTCAGCTCACCGTACCAAAGACCTTTATTGCCCCAGAAAAGATAGGCACGGCCGTCATCATCAATGAATACCGTAGGGTCAATAAAGCCGAATCCCTCGGCCAGAGGTTTGCCTATGGCATCCCTCCATGGGCCTTGAGGATCATCTGCAACAGCCACAGCCAGGGCATCGCCGCCGGTGGCTATATTGCAGCAGACATACCAGTACCACTTGCCGTCGCGCTCCACACCTTGTGAAGCCCAGGCCCTCTGGCCCTGTCTTGCCCATGAGAAAGTGGCGGTTGTGACCTGTGTGCCCAGATAGGTCCAGTTCACCATATCCTCGGTGCTGAACAACAACCAGTCTTTCATGTTGAAGTCCGCATTGCGTCCGTCCTCATCATGGTCGGTAAACAGATAGACCTTGTCACCATATACAAAAGGTGCAGGGTCAGGTGTAAACATCGTGCTTATTATCGGATTTTGGGCAAATACCGGTACCGACAAAGCGACTGTCAAAGTCAATAATAGTTTTAAGGTTCTCATAAGTTTATAGTTTTTTGTTTAGTAATTCATTTATCGGCTAAAATTACAAATCCGCCGCGAGGCTGCAAAATAAAAGTTTCGGGCAGGTCAACATTCTCATTTATCTCGAAACCCTGACCGGGCTCCTGACCCCTGTCGGTAAATACCGTCACCTTACCCTTCTGCTCCAACCGGCTGAAATCGGGAGCGATTTCAAGGACTTCATCGGTACCGTTGATCCCGGCTATGTACCATCT
>DDLZ01000017.1 GCA_002340405.1 Bacteroidales bacterium UBA2559 | reverse complement strand
CAATAACACGCGTACCTTTCCGTGTGCATACTCAAGTGGCTCAATGCCGCCTTTACTGATCAGTTCGCTTATATTCAAAAGGTATATGTTCTCTTCGTCTTTAAATTCAAGGCTCCTCTTCTCCTCGAGCATACTCTCCAACGGAATATCCGACTGAGGAAGGAGCATCTCGATTTCAGCCAGCGGACGCCAATTCTCATAAAAAAACTCACATCGGGCCGAATTGCGTATGCTGTATTTCTCAATCTCTTCGAATGACGCATCGTCAGTCTGAACATATAGTCTTCTTATCTTGGCCAACTCCGGAGCTTTGGCAGGAATTTTCAGAAAAAGTCCTTTGACAAGTGATTCATTCTGTTCAAACAGACGGGAATTTTCATTGTAGAACTGTTCAATCTCTTCGTCGGTGATCTGAGTCGAGAATTTCTGATCCAGCAAACGCCGCTGATACTCATGCTCTATGAGCGAACGCCGGTAATTCTCCACAAGACGGTCTATGTCTTTTGTATCAGGAATGTTTCTAATAGCATTATGATAAAACATCACGTCCTCAACCCAGTTCCTTATATATTTTTCGGCAAAATCAATACTGTCCTGACCCGAATAACCGGGCGGAAGCGCATTTACCAACTCCTCCTCATAAAGCACAGAACCGTTGAGTTCGACAAGAGGAGTCTTTCCGCGCTCATAAACAACCGATGTCTTTATCCTCCGGCAAGAAACCAATGAAACCGACAGTATGACCGCCGATATCATTACTCCTATCCTTAAATCCGAATAAAGACTCTTTTTTTTATGACTTACAGATATACTCATCTCAACCCTCATTCAAAANNGACTGTCTCTAATACTTTTTTATATATTTTCGTGCGATACTGTTTCTTCAGGCGTTTCAGCCACTGCTTCTCCAGCCAGTCCTGATAATCGTTAACCAACTGACCGCCAAGATCGGCCGGCTCCTCAGGTGCCGACATCATATGTCCTACGGCATTCACGCAAGGCCAGCTCTCAAGCGGTTCAAAAGAACCCTCTCCAAATATCACCTTATCGACATACATGTTCTGTCCCTTCTCAAAAGGTCCCCTCATGACCCTTATCATGGATTCATCGGCGTTGAAAGTCAACAATGTATCAACCCACTCATCATAAGGAAGGTCTTCCAATGCCTGTTCCACATTCCGAAATGTCTCCTCATCCTTGCTGAAGACCAATACTCCTTTGAAGCGAGGTTCATCGTATCTATATCTCTTTCGGTTATCTTTGAAAAACTTCAAAAGGCCCAAAGTATCTTCACCGGCCTTTTCCCACACTTCACGGTTGCTTATCTCAAACATAAGCAGTCCCTCGTAATACTCCCTTGATAAGTTCCCAAACTCGGGGAAAAGGGTTTCAAGCATACTGTCTGCACGGGCAAGAGCCTCTTCGGGTGTAAGGTCCCAGCCATATTTTTCAGAGAGTTTTTCTCCCTGCGACAGTTTTGCATCCTCTAATATCTCGGGCTGTTTTTGCATCCATTCATATATGGCCTGACGGTGATCTTCGTACTTGCCGAAGTCCTGATGTCCGCCCGCTCTGACTATCACGTAATAGTTCTCGAAGGGAAACGGTGTGCTTACCATGTTCGGTTCCAGATTGAAAAGCACATCGCCTATCTCTTCAGGCAACTGAGGCCGTGACACCCAGCCTACAGCACCGCCGTTCCTTGCCGCACCGTCATCGGAATGTTTAGCAGCCAAAGTACGAAAATCTTCACCTTCCACCAACAGACTGTAAATGGAATCAATGGTCTGTCTGGCAGCCTCATCGGCCTCAAGCGTAGCCTCCTTGACAAGGACTGAGAGAAGATAGAGCTCGGTTATACCGTCAGGACCGACTTCAGCAGCCGATATAATGAAAGTCTGATGTGCCGTCTCTTCAAGAAAAGCCGAATCGACGAGAAAGTTCTCGGCCTGAATGTCACGATATCCCTTGTACTCACTAAGGAACGCCTCCTGTCGGTCTATACCCGCATCGATTGCCGCCTGAACCTTAAGTTTGAAATCACGGTAGAGTTCGGCATACTCTTTGATGTCATTCAAGCTTTCGATATCTTCGGTCCGGTTTTTCCTGTAAAAATACTCGAACTCGGACTTGCGTATCTCATTGCCATTGACCGTCATGATTACAGGATCATCGCTCTGGGCAAACAGGAGAAGAGCAGCCATGAGCGAGAACAGTGTTACAAATAACCTTTTCATAACAACAATATTATTCGTAACGGCTGTAATTGGGAGCCTCACTGGTTATAGCCACACCATGTGGATGACTTTCATTCATTCCAGCATTCGTAATCCTCACAAACTTGGTCTCATGCAGCTTTTCAATATTTTTAGCACCGCAATAGCCCATTCCTGAACGCAGACCTCCGGCAAGCTGGTAAATCACCTCGTAAAGAGTTCCCTTGTAAGGAACACGACCTACTATACCTTCGGGTACAAGTTTTTTTGCATCGGTCTCTCCTGCCTGGAAATAGCGGTCCTTGGAGCCGCTCTCCATTGCCTCCAGTGATCCCATGCCGCGATAAGACTTGAATTTACGGCCGTTAAATATAATCGTTTCACCCGGCGACTCTTCGGTGCCGACCACGAGTGAACCGAACATGACACTGTTACCACCGGCTGCAAGAGCCTTGACAACATCGCCTGAGTAACGCAGACCGCCGTCGGCTATGATAGGCACACCCGAACCTCTTATGGCGCAAGCTACATTGTAAATCGCCGAAACCTGCGGAACACCTATGCCGGCAATAACTCGGGTAGTGCATATCGAACCCGGACCTATGCCGACCTTAACGGCATCGGCGCCGGCATCGACCAACATCTTGGCGGCAGCTCCGGTAGCAATATTGCCAACCACAATGTCTATTTCAGGGAAGCTGGCCTTTGCCTCCTTAAGCTTCTCAACAACCGATAGTGAATGGCCGTGAGCGGTATCAATAACTATTGCGTCAACTCCGGCCTCAACCAGAGCGGCAATACGGTCCATCGAATCCTTTGTGACCCCTACGCCGCCGGCAACACGCAGACGGCCTTTATTGTCCTTGCAAGCCATAGGTTTGTCCTTTGCCTTGGTTATGTCCTTGTATGTTATAAGACCTATTAGCTTGCCATCACTGTCAATTACCGGCAGTTTCTCGATTTTGTGCTCCTGAAGGATCTGTGAAGCAGCCTCCATGTCAACCTGCTGATGAGTCGTCACCAAACGCTCTTTTGTCATTACATCATCAATCTTGACATCGTAGTCGCGTTGGAAACGAAGGTCGCGATTGGTCACGATCCCGCATAGCGTACCGTCATTCTCAACCACCGGAATACCTCCTATGTGATATTCGGCCATAAGAGCCAGAGCATCGCGTATCGTATTATTGCGATGTATGGTAATAGGGTCAAAAATCATACCGTTCTCGGCACGTTTAACGATGGCGACCTGTCTTGCCTGTTCGGCAATAGACATATTCTTATGGATTACTCCGATTCCACCCTCACGGGCTATGGCTATAGCCATACTCGATTCCGTCACAGTGTCCATAGCAGCTGTAACAAACGGCAGGTTCAGCGTTATGTTACGGGAAAAGCGGCTTGTCAAAGAGATTTCACGCGGAAGCACCTCCGAATATGCCGGTATCAGCAGCACGTCATCAAAGGTCAACCCTTCCATTATTACCCTATCTTCAATAAATGACATATTGTTATTGTTTAAATTAGTATTATCAATTTCCCATTTCCGATATGAACTTTATCCTCACCAGACGTATCTCTTCCTCGGAATAATCATTGCCGAGTTCATCAATGGCATCATCAATGGAATCGCTTAAGGACTCCCTGAAATACTCGTATATATCCTCGGCACGCTCCTCGTCCATAACACTGTCGATGAAATAGTTTATGTTCAGTTTCGTTCCGGAATATACTATAGCCTCAATTTCTGTGAGCAGTTCATCAAAATCGATACCTTTACTTATAGCTATGTCATCCAAAGCAACCTTCATATCAATACTCTGAATGATACTCACTTTGAGTTTCGACTTATTAGCCACTGTCCTGACACGCATATCCTCGGGGCGTTCAATCTCATTCTCCTCGACATGGCGTTTTATTAGCTCTATAAACTTCTGGCCGTAGCGTTTCGCCTTGCCTGAACCCACTCCTGGGATGTTCTGGAGTTCCTCCATAGTGATGGGATAGGTGGTAGCCATAGCTTCCAACGACGGATCCTGAAAAATAACGTAAGGAGGCAATTCCAGCTGTTTTGCCAACTTCTTGCGCAGATCCTTGAGCATTGAATAGAGTTCGGGATCAACGGCAAACGATCCGCCGCCGCGCATCGGTCCTTCACTCTCATCGTCAAATTCCTTGTCCTCAACTATCATGAAAGATGTTGGATGCTTCAGAAATTTCCGACCCTCGTCAGTAACCTTTATAATTCCGTAATTCTCTACATCTTTCCTTAAGTAACCGGCGATTAGCGCCTGACGGATAACAGCGTTCCATGTCTTTTCCTCCTCATCGGAACCTGAACCGAAAAAATCGAGTTCCTCATGCATATAATCGGTGACGGCCGTTGTCTCGTTTCCAACAAGTATATCGACAATATAATCGGTCTTGAAATTCTCCTTGACAGCCAAGACCACCTCCAGAACCGTTTCAAGCAGGTCACGAGCCTCGAGCTTCTTCTTCGGACTGAGACAGTTGTCGCAACTTCCGCAGTTGTCCTCTTCATAATTCTCTCCGAAATAGTGGAGCAGCAGCTTGCGGCGACAAACCGATGACTCACAGTAAGCGGTGGTCTCCTGTAACAGCTGACGCCCTATATCCTGCTCGGCAAGCGGTTTCCCTTCAAGGAACTTCTCAAGTTTCTGCACATCCTTGCTATTGTAAAATGCTATGCACTGACCCTCGCCGCCGTCACGTCCGGCGCGACCGGTCTCTTGATAATAACCCTCCAGACTTTTTGGAATGTCATAATGGATAACATAACGTACATCGGGCTTATCGATTCCCATTCCAAAAGCTATGGTAGCCACAATAACGTCTATCTTTTCCATAATGAAGGCATCCTGAGTGCTGGAGCGGACTGCGGCCTCCATACCTGCATGATAGGCCATTGCCGGTATGTCGTTGGCCTGAAGTATCTCGGCCAGTTTCTCAACTTTTTTTCTTGACAGACAGTATATTATACCTGATTTACCCGCATTGGCTTTGATAAACTTTATAATATCCTTGTCAACGCCTCTGGTTTTGGGACGTACCTCGTAATAGAGGTTGGAACGATTAAACGAGGATTTGAAATCATCGGCATCCTGAATGCCCAGGTTTTTCTTGATGTCATCACGTACCTTATTTGTGGCCGTAGCCGTCAGAGCTATTATCGGAGCATTGCCTATCTCGTTAACTATAGGTCTTATACGACGGTATTCGGGCCTGAAATCGTGTCCCCACTCTGAAATACAGTGAGCTTCGTCAACGGCATAGAATGAAATTTTTATCTTTTTGAGAAATTCCACATTTTCATCCTTGGTCAATGATTCCGGAGCCACATAGAGCAGTTTCGTCTTTCCTTCTAGAATATCAGCCTTTACAAGGTCAATGGCGGCTTTGTTGAGTGAAGAGTTGATGAAGTGAGCTATACCGTCCTCTTCACCCATGTTGCGCATCGCATCAACCTGATTCTTCATCAGCGCTATCAGTGGAGATATTACAATTGCCGTACCCTCCATGATAACTGCAGGCAACTGGTAGCACAAAGACTTGCCTCCGCCGGTAGGCATAAGCACAAAAGTGTCCCTACCCGCAAGCAAATTCTTTATTATAGCTTCCTGGTCACCTTTGAAAGTGTCAAAACCGAAATGGTTTTTGAGCACATCATTCAAATTTATATTCTTTGCTGCCATATACTATAAACACTATGAAACATAGTTTATGACCATGTTACGGTCTAAGAACAAAGTTATACAGAAGTCTGTTAAAATTGCAAACTTTTTTCTTAAAAAATCAGATTGCATCCAAAATGGTACCGTCAGCTTTCTCTGTCTGACTTTTAGCATATTCCAAGGTAACTGTATATTTCTTGCGATTCGTCGAAGGCAAGTTATACATGGCATCAACCATTATGGTTTCAACTATAGACCTAAGTCCACGAGCGCCTAACTTAAATTCAATAGCCTTATCAACGACAAAATCAAGCACTTCCGGTTCGAATGAGAGCTCAATTCCATCAAGAGCAAACAGCTTTGTGTACTGACGGACTATGGAATTCTTCGGTTCGGTCAATATACTGCGCAGAGCATCACGTCCCAGAGGCTGAAGACTTGTCACCACGGGAAGACGTCCTATTATTTCAGGTATAAGGCCGTAAGACTTCAGATCCTGAGGCGACACATACCGCATTATATTGTTGAAATCAACCTTACTGCGCTGTTCTACGGAATCAAATCCCACCACCTGAGTGTTCAGGCGGGCGGCAATTTTGCGTTCTATTCCGTCAAAAGCCCCGCCGCATATAAAAAGTATGTTCTTGGTATCTATCTGAACACATTTTTGCTCCGGATGTTTCCTGCCTCCCTGAGGCGGGACGTTTACCACCGAGCCCTCCAGAAGTTTGAGCAGTCCCTGCTGTACCCCTTCACCGCTAACGTCACGCGTTATCGAGGGATTATCGCTCTTTCGCGCTATCTTGTCAATCTCATCTATGAAGACTATTCCGCGCTGAGCAGCCTCCACATCGTAATCGACTACCTGAAGGAGACGGGAAAGAATGCTCTCCACATCCTCGCCCACATACCCTGCCTCGGTCAGCACAGTTGCATCGACAATGGTAAAAGGTACTTTCAAAAGCCGCGCTATTGTTTTTGCGAGAAGAGTTTTACCCGTACCGGTAGCCCCGACAAGTATGATATTGCTTTTCTCAATGTCAATATCGTCGGCATCGGGTTGGGAAATTCTCTTGTAATGGTTGTAAACGGCAACAGACAGGTATATTTTTGCTGCGTCCTGACCTATCACATAATCATCAAGGAATTTTTTAATCTTCCGCGGCTTAGGTATCTGACCCAACTGCATCGGTTCTTTTTTGACCGACGGCTTTGTCTCTTGCACGATTTCGGCTGCCCGTTCGACACATTCGTTACAGATAGCGCCCTCCAGTCCGGCTAGCAGAAAACCTACCTCCTTGTCGGAACGTCCGCAGAAACTGCAATATTTACCTTTTCTGACTCCTGCCATTGTCCGTTACTTGCGTTTTTTCAAAACCTGATCGATCATACCGTAATCCTTAGCCTCCTCGGCCGTCATCCAGTAGTCACGGTCACTGTCGGCCCAAACCTTGTCAAAAGGTGTATTGGAATGCTCGGATATGATGGTGTAAAGTTCTTTCTTCATCTTCTGAATTTCACGGGCCGTGATCTCTATGTCACTTGCCTGACCCTGTACGCCACCCATAGGCTGATGGATCATAACCCTGCTGTGAGGTAACGCCGAACGTTTACCCTCCTGACCGGCCACCAAAAGTACGGCAGCCATGCTGGCGGCCATTCCGGTGCATATGGTGGCAATAGGGCTGGATACAAATTGCATGGTATCATAGATACCCAGACCGGCTGTCACGTTGCCACCGGGAGAATTCAGATAGATTGAGATCTCCTTTGTCGAATCCACCGAATCCAGATAGAGCAGTTGAGCCTGCACGGTATTTGCAGTATAATTGGTAATCTCTGTTCCCAGAAATATTATTCTATCCATCATTAATCGTGAGAAGACATCCATCTGAGTTACGTTCAACTGGCGCTCCTCAAGAATATAGGGATTCAAGTATTGTGACTCGGCCTTGATGACATCGTCAAGTACCTGACTGTTCAGGCCCAAATGGCGAACAGCATATTTACGGAAATCATCCATAGTCGTTCTTTTTTACTATTATACAATATCAGCTATTAAATTGTCTTATGAAACCGAAGGATTTTCAAAAAGTTTGTTGAACTCTTCAACAGATACTTTCTTCTTCTTCAGTTTTACATCTTTCTTAAGAGCCGCAGTAAGCTTGCTCTCCACAACACGGTTTACAAGTCCGTCAACTGTCTCACGTTTCTTCAACATATCCTTCGAATAGTTGTCAAGCAATTCGTCAGGAAGGTTCATCATGCCGTATTGCGCAAACTGTGCACGCGTAGCCTCACGGGCCATAGCCTTCACATCATCTTCCTCCACCTTAACAGCATATTTTTCGACCAGCTTCTCCTTGATCAAGTGCCATTTCAACTCCTCAAGGCTGCGTCCAAAATCGGTATCGACACTATCCTGTTCATCCTCCTTGCGGTTTGCCTTGATAATACGCTTCAACAGGTCATCAGCAAAATCCAGCTTGCCCACCTTTTCCATAAAGTAGGTTCGGGCATCAAGCATAAACCTGTAGTCGCTGTCGGGAACGAAACCTGCGGCTATCATCTCTCTCACCTTCGAGCGAAAATCATCGATATCCTTTACCGTATCCTTGCCGAACACTCCGTCAAACAGTTCCTGATTGAGATAGGCTTCGATAAAACGGGTAATACTCTCTATCTCAAGCGAAAAATCCGATACGTTTCCGGCTACCTCCTCCTTCTTTATTTTGAGAAGTGATGAAATCTCGACCTCACTGCCATTGTAAGCTTTTGAAGGAGAAAAAACAACGGTGCCGCCCTTAACGGCGCCCTTGAAGAGCTTTTTCTGTGACTCCTCCTTGAAATATGTCGGCATTATGGTAACAGAATCGACCTCTATGCCACCCTCCTTGACCGAACCGTCGGCCTCCAACTCGACAATACGGCCTTTGATCATGTCATTGTCGGCATATCCGTCAACCTGTTCGTATCTACCGAATTGACGAGTGTAATCCTTAATGCGATTCTCAACCATTTCATCGGAAACCTTGATCTCATAGTATGTTATGGAGTCCTCTTTGTCAACCGACACCTCAAACTCAGGTGCAAGTGCTATGTCAAAGTAGAACTTCATATCATCGTCATCGAGGCTCATACCCGACTCTTTTGCATCATTTGGAAGAGGTTCGCCAAGCATATCAATCTTGTTTTCCTTAATATAGTTGTAAACCTTTTCCTGAATTATCTTGTTTATCTCATCGGCTTTTATTGCCTTGCCGTATATTTTTTGCACAAGTGACATGGGTACCATTCCCGGACGGAAGCCCGGCATCTGTACCTTCTTTTTAGTCTCTTTAAGTGCTTTTGTTACATTCTCCTGGTAATCAGCTTTTTCAATGCTGACAGTAAGAAGGCCCTGTACCTTGCTTACATTCTCAAACGTTACGTTCATTCTGTTGTTTTCTCTTTATTTTTATTTCTGTTTTCC
>DDLZ01000033.1:2869-3037 GCA_002340405.1 Bacteroidales bacterium UBA2559 | reverse complement strand
CCTGAAATGTCAAAATATTAGTAACTTTGCACTTGTAAGATAAAATTTTAATATGAAAACATATCTAGTTACAGGTGCCGCCGGATTCATAGGCGCAAATTACATCAAGTACATCCTTTCCCGTTATGACGATATACGTGTCGTGGTTTTAGACCTGCTTACCTATGC
>DDLZ01000033.1:960-2803 GCA_002340405.1 Bacteroidales bacterium UBA2559 | reverse complement strand
GGTTACGGGCAAAGACAGTACGGGATATCCCCTGTGGCGTCAGGGAGTACGTTTTCATCAGGTCTCTACCGATGAGGTTTACGGCAGTCTGGGAGATGAAGGATTTTTTACCGAAGAGACACCGCTCAGCCCCCGCAGTCCGTATAGTGCCTCCAAGACCAGCGCCGACCTTTTCGTAATGGCCTATCATGATACCTTCCACATGCCTGTAAGCATAACGCGTTGCAGCAACAACTACGGGCCCTACCACTTCCCCGAAAAGCTTATTCCGCTTATAATAAAAAACATTCTGGAAGGCAAGAAGCTGCCTGTTTACGGTGACGGCAGCAACGTGCGTGACTGGCTCTATGTCGAGGATCACTGCAAAGCCATCGACCTTGTTGTACGCAAGGGAGATGCAGGAGAGATTTACAACGTAGGCGGTCATAACGAGATGAAAAACATCGACATCGTAAAGCTGACTATAAGCACCATAAAGCAGATGATGATCGAGAGGCCCGAATACCGCAAGGTACTCAAGAAAAAGGAGTACGATGCCGACGGTCAGATAAAGATCGACTGGATAAACGAAGATCTGATAACCTTTGTCAAGGATCGTCTGGGACATGACCATCGATATGCCATAGACCCCTCCAAAATAAAAGCCGATTTGGGATGGCAGCCCGAAACCATGTTTGCCGAAGGTATAGTGAAGACCATTGAATGGTATCTGAACAATCAAGACTGGGTCAATCAGGTAACCAGCGGTAATTATCAGACTTACTACGAGCGGATGTATTCCGGACGTTAAAGTTAAACCGGAGGTTAGGCTGACCGAAGCTTAAACCGACCAAACGGAGAACCTGCCGGACGCTGAAACAACCGGAGCGGAGATTAAACCGAAAAAACAGAATATTTTCCCCATTCAGGGATATAAACCCTATGCTACCGCACAGCCTATGAGGATCATAAGTTGTGCGGTCAGTATTCTAAGGAACATTGTAAGCGGATAGACCGTCGAGTAAGCGACAGCAGGAGCATCATAATCGGTCTGGCCGTTTGCGTAAGCCAATGCAGGCGGATTTGTACTGGCACCCGCCACAAAACCTATTATACTGAAATAGTTCATTCCGTGCCTTAATCGTGCCAACAACGCGGTTATGAATACCGGAATAACAGTTATAAGCAGTCCTGCAAGCATATATGTCAGACCGTCACCAGATGTCAGGGTCTCGACGAAACTGGAGCCGGACTTAATGCCCACACTGGCCAGAAACAGTGAGATACCCAACTCGCGCAGCATCATATTGGCGCTGGTCCTGGTATAGGCAACCAATCCTATCTTATATCCGAACCGGCTTATCAGAATCGCCACAATCAGTGGACCTCCCGCAAGACCCAGCCTTATGGGAATCGGCATACCGGGAATATTGAAAGGAATAGATCCTAATAAAACACCCAACACGATTCCCACAAAGAGCGTTGCAATATTAGGCGCATCGAGCCGCTTCTGTTCATTGCCGACACGCTGGGCTACAGCCTTAACATTGCTCTCTTTACCGACTACAACAAGACTGTCACCCATCTGGAGCACCAGACTGGACGATGCGAACAGTTCGGTATCGGAACGGATCACACGTGTAATCGTCACGTCAAATATGCTGCGCAAGTGAAGCTGTCCCAGAGTCTTGCCGTTCACCTTGTCCTTGGTTATCACTATACGGCGCGAAACCAAAGGCTCCGAACCTTTAATATCGGCCAATTCAACATCAACCTTTGAACCCAGTAGAGCAAGAATAGGCGCGGCATCATCTTCCGAACTCACCACACATAACTGATCGCCCGTATAGACCTTTGTGTCACG
>DDLZ01000033.1:0-916 GCA_002340405.1 Bacteroidales bacterium UBA2559 | reverse complement strand
GTTCGTTCTGCATCTCTATATACTGACGTACCGGCTTAACACTTGTATCCTGCTGCTCCAAACGTGCCAGTTCCTCATTTTCGGCATCGTCCTTGATCTTACATATAAACTTCACAATCATAGGTGTAAGAATGACGCCAAGAACGGCTATAGGATAGGCGCAGGCGTAACCGTTGGCAATATCGATACCCTCCCTGCCCACCTGTCGTAGAGCTTCTTCGGCTGCTCCCAGTCCGGGAGTGTTGGTTACAGCGCCGCTCAGCACACCTACAAGCATCGGAAAACTGTCAACATTGTTCCTGTCAAAAAGCAGGAAATAGGCTCCTATGGCAACGAGTATGTTGAGCGTTATCATAAAGACAGCCAGACGGTTCATCTTCATACCGCCCTTACGGAATGAGGTAAAGAATGAGGGTCCCACCTGAAGTCCGAGACTGAAAACGAAGAGAATAAGACCGAAATCCTGTACGAAATTTATTGTGTCAAGGTTACCGGTAAACCCAAAATGTCCTACCGTGATTCCCGCAAAGAGTATGAATGCCACTCCCAGTGAAATACCACGAAACTTAAGTTTTCCTAAAAACACGCCAACAGCAATCACAAAAGCATACAGAAGCAATATATGCGCTACCGACTCCGAATCAAAAAGCAAAGATTTCAGCCATTCCATTACTATTCAATGTTTTCCGTTGTTTAACTGTTTTTCGGGTTACAAATTTACTTACATTTAAGAGTTAAGCAAACTAACCTTAACTTTATTTCATTCTTGAAAACTATTTTTATTCAATGCAATATAAATAGGAATAATCAGTTGAAATATGTAATTTTGCGTAGTTTTATACAAAAAAATTTCATAACCGGACTAACTAAGCATAAACAGGCAAAATCACCCTATCAAATAAGTTAATATTATGTA
>DDLZ01000084.1 GCA_002340405.1 Bacteroidales bacterium UBA2559 | reverse complement strand
GTCTTAAACCTGTTACGGGAACTGGCATATCCCAGGACGGATATCTGGATAACCGTGTCATTTACCCAACTTTAATGGGAACAAATACCCCTTCGCCATCTTTGCCTTATGGGGGATATTGGATCCGTGAGAGCCTTATGTTTATGACTGATGCCGATTATGACGATTGCTGTATCAGGTTCTCTTTCGTAAGTCCCGAACGGATTACATGTTTAGACAATATCGTCTTGTATGATTCTACTTTATGCAGTGTTCGTTACAATGGTGGTATGGCTCAGATCAAGTTCTTGCCACAGACCGACATAGGCAAAAAAACAGCCGTTAATTCCTCTGTAGAATTGCCTCTTGACTGTATAAGTGTGACGGCAGTTGACGAAGGCGAACTTTATGACCTTGCTCTATTAACAGTTGAATACCATGCAGACGGATGTCTCTACTTTTGGCTTGATGATGAGTTTATAGGTTATGATGACATCAAAGTCAGTTTTATGAATCCTACGGACAACCCCGACCTGGCATTGCAATACATAGAGAGCATAGATACTCAAAAGGGCGACACGGTTTGGCGTTATATGCCCGACTTAATGGATGTAGCGGCTTTTCCGGATTATGAATTGCCGGCTATTGTCAAGCCGGACAACACACTTAAATATACAAGTCTGGATGTTTCAAATGACGTTCTTCAGTCGGACTGTGACGAAATTTCCGTTACCTTTTCTGTGCCGTTGGCAGAGGATTTCAGTGATTTGATAAGCATAAGACTGGTTGATATGGCAGGAGCAGAAGAGCAGTGGCATGTTGACAGTTATATCGCAAGAGATGATGAGGATAGATATACCGTTGTTTTTAAGCGGGATTCACAGAACAGTCAGTTGTTGTATGGTTTCTATGACTTCCATATTGATAATATCAAATATTTTCGGGAGTCTGATTTATGGTTAAAGTCTTACCGGTTACCGGCCTATTTTGGTAACAGGTTTGACGGAATGAAACTCGGCATTGAGAATAAATGTATCATATTGCAGCCGGGAGAATCTGTTCACTACGGTTTGGACGGAAAGATAATTCCCAAAGACCGTCCGGGTCTGCACATAATCAGACAGACTGACGGTACGGTCAGAAAGGTTCTTGTCAGGTAGGATAGAAAAATTGACTTTCGAGTTTTGGCATAAATGAAAATCGGCGGACTATAATAAGGTCCGCCGATTTTTCTATGTATCGAATTGCAATCAGCTATTCTCAATTGCTCCCTGAGCAGCTGCAAGGCGTGCAATAGGCACGCGGAACGGTGAACAGCTCACGTAGTTAAGTCCTACCTTGTCGCAGAACTTGACCGATGAAGGCTCGCCGCCATGCTCACCGCATATTCCGCACTCAAGGTCGGGACGTACTGAACGGCCCCTTGCGACAGCCATTTCAATAAGTTGGCCTACACCTTTCTGGTCAAGGACCTGGAACGGGTCAACCTTAAGGATCTTCTTCTCAAGATATGCGGGCAGGAATGAAGCGATGTCGTCGCGTGAGTAACCGAATGTCAGCTGTGTGAGGTCGTTTGTACCGAATGAGAAATATTCGGCGCGCTCTGCGACTGCACCGGCGGTCAGAGCGGCACGAGGAACTTCGATCATAGTACCGACCTTGAACTCGATTGGCTCTACACCCTCTTCCTCAAACATCTTGGCTGCTGTGGCGCGGATCACATCATCCTGCTGATCGAACTCGTCGTGCTTGCCTATCAGCGGAACCATGATTTCGGGTTTCGGATTAAAGCCCTCCTTACGGAGCTGGATAGCGGCGCCTATGATAGCTTTGGTCTGCATCTCGGTAATCTCGGGATAAGTGTTACCCAGACGGCAGCCGCGGTGACCCAGCATAGGATTATTCTCCGATAGAGAAGCTACGCGGGCAGTGATCTGCTCAAGCTCTATACCCATAGCCTCTGCCATCTCCTTCTGTCCTTTCTTATCGTGTGGGACAAACTCATGCAATGGAGGATCAAGCAGACGTATGTTTACGGGCAGTCCGTCCATAGCCTTGAGTATTTCGTAAAAGTCTTTGGTCTGATAGGGGAGCAGTTTCTCAAGAGCCTTTTTGCGACCCTCTTTGTCTTCGGCAAGAATCATCTCGCGCATAGCAATGATCTTCTCACCTTCAAAGAACATGTGCTCGGTACGGCATAGACCAATACCTACGGCGCCAAATGTACGGGCTACCTTGGCATCATGCGGAGTGTCGGCATTCGTACGTACAACAAGTCTTGTGTGTTTGCTGCACAGCTTCATAAGTTCGGCAAAATCACCGCTTATCTCAGCAGCCTTTGTCTCTATCTCACCCTGGAATACCTGGCCTGTGGAACCATTCAGTGATATAAAGTCACCCTCCTTGAGAGTAACATCTTCAATTTTGACTGTTCTCTTATTATAATCAATTATGAGAGCGCCTGCGCCTGACACACAACATTTACCCATACCGCGCGCCACAACTGCTGCATGGCTGGTCATACCGCCACGACTGGTAAGGATACCCTCGGCAGCTGCCATTCCGGCCAGATCCTCAGGTGAGGTCTCTATACGGACCATAATAACCTTGTGTCCGTTCTTTTGCCATGTTTCGGCGTCTTCGGCATTGAATACTATCTGACCGGAAGCTGCTCCCGGCGATGCGGGCAGACCTGTGGTCAGCAACTTTGCATCTTTCATTGCCTTGTTGTCGAAGACGGGGTGGAGCAGTTCGTCAAGTTTCTGAGGATCGCAACGCTGTAGTACGGTTTTTTCGTCAATCAGACCCTCGTGCATCATGTCCATGGCAATCTTTACCATAGCTGTACCTGTGCGCTTGCCGCTACGTGTCTGCAGGAACCAAAGCTTACCCTCCTGAACCGTGAACTCCATATCCTGCATATCACGGTAGTGCTTCTCAAGTTTGTTTTGCAAAGCGTAAAGTTCTTTATACATTTCAGGCATAACCTCTTCCATTGAAGGATATTTTGCCTTGCGCTCCTCCTCGGATACTTCTGCCAGAACGGCCCAGCGCTTGGAATCCTCGATGGTTATCTGCTGNNTTTTCACCGGTAGCGGCATTACGGCTGAAGCATACGCCTGTGGCCGATGTGTTACCCATATTTCCGAACACCATTGCCATTACCGTTACGGCTGTACCCCATTCATCGGGTATTCCTTCCATCTTGCGGTAGAGTATGGCACGGTCGTTATGCCATGAGCCGAATACTGCGCAAATGGCGCCCCAAAGCTGTTCCATGGCACATTCCGGGAAGTCATGTCCCGTATGCTCCTTGACTGTGGCCTTGAAGAGTTTAACCAGTCTCTTAAGGTCATCCACACTCAGATCTTGGTCCATAAGTACACCGCTCTCTTTCTTGACCTGGTCTATAATAGCCTCGAAAGGATCAATATCAAGTTTATTTACCGGCTTCATACCCAGAACCACGTCACCGTACATTTGGATAAAACGGCGATAGCTGTCCCAAGCAAAATGGGGATTGTTTGTCTTGCGTGCAAGACCTTCCACAGCCTCGTCATTGAGTCCGAGGTTCAGAATGGTATCCATCATGCCCGGCATTGAGGCGCGTGCACCTGAACGTACCGATAAGAGCAACGGATTCTCAACATCACCGAACTTAGAGTTCATAAGTTTCTCTATGAAGTGTATTGCCTCCTCTACTTCGTCTTTAAGCAGGGCTACAACTTTGTCACGACCGATCTCATAGAATTCAGTGCAAACATCGGTGGTGATTGTAAAACCCGGAGGTACCGGTACACCAAGCAAATTCATTTCGGCAAGATTAGCACCCTTGCCACCAAGCAGATTACGCATCTTCGCATTTCCCTCGGCTTGTCCGTTTCCGAACTTGTAAACTCTTTTTTCGTTCATAAATAACAGTTAAAAATATTGTTTATTTGATTTGATCGGGTGTTGTTTATTTCTTATTCTAAAAACCGAGTGCAAAGGTACTCATTTTTATCGTAAAATACTAAGTATTTATGCGGTATTTATATACATGGCAGATTCAACTTGTGGGCGGCACAAGAAGACGCATTATTTATTTGAAAAAAAGTATCAGAAGGGCCAAATTAACGGCAAAACAAAAATCATTACAATTGCAAAGATTATCTGCGTTGGCAGACCTACTTTAACATAGTCAAGAAACTTGTACCTTCCGGCCGACATCACCAAAGCATTGGGCGGTGTAGAAAAAGGACTTGCAAAGCACATACTGGCTGCAACGGTAACTGCAAAAAGCAAAGGGTAAGGACTGACGCCCATTGTAATGGCGGACTGCATTGCAATAGGTGCAAAAAGTACAGCCGTAGCCGAATTACTTATAAACATGGTCAATAGGGAGGTGCCCAGATAAATACCCGCAAGCAGGAAAATCGGTCCCTTCGACCCTAATTCGGTAACCAGAAAATCGGCAACCATTGCAGCTATACCTGTGTTCTCAAGCGCAATTGACATCGGAAGCATGGCCCCAATCAACACTATACTTTCCCAATTTATGGTTTTATAAGCCTCTTCTACATTATGCAGGCAACCTGTCAGAATCATCAATATAGCGGCAAGCATCACTGAAGTCACTGCAGGAAGAAGATCAAATGCCATAGACAGCACCATGGCTACAAGAATCAGTCCTGCCAAAGGCGCTTTATGTACTATACGCGACTTAGACACCTCTTGATCGGGGTGGCCTATGATAACCAGTTCGTTTCTTTTTTCCCTCAGCATTTTGATGTTATTCCAATTTCCCTGGACCAGCAACACGTCGCCCGAAAGGATTTTCTCATTCTTCAGGTCATTGAGTATGTAGTTTTGTCTTCGTTGTATCCCTAAGATATTAGCTCTATACTTTTCTCTGAAGCCCGAATCCATAACCTTTTGGTTTACCAGTGAAGAGTTTGAAAGCACCACCACTTCGATAATCCCAATGTCGCCTTCTGCAAAATCATCTGACGAAGGAATACCCTCTTCACCGTCTTTCACCTCAACCCAAGCCAACTCACACTTTTCGGCAAACTGCTTGACATCCTCAAATTCTCCCATTACATACAGGACATCCTGAGCATGTATAATGGTGGTAGATGCAGCCATACTATGACTTACGCTTTTTGAAAAAAGAGTCTTTTTCCCCTCTTCTTTCCTTCTGATTTCAAGTATGCTGATATTGTAGTTATTGGCTATATCCAACTCCTGAGAGCTCTTATATACCAGAGGCGAACCTTTTCTAACTCTCAAACGATAGAGATTTTCCGAAATTTGATACTCCTTCGTCAATTCTTTGGTTGATTTACTGCCATTGTTTGACTCCTTCTGTTCGACATTGTCTTTTGAAAGGAAGAGATTGCTCAAAGGCCAAATGACAATTATGCCCAGTACCACTAATATTATACCTACCGATGAAAACGAAAAGAATGACAAGGATTCATAGCCATTTTTAATAAGTTCTTCGTTTATTATCAGGTTGGGAGGAGTACCGATAAGGGTCATCATACCACCCAAGCTGCTTGCAAATGCCAGTGGCATCAACAAGCGGCTCGCACTGATTTTTGCTCCTGCTGCCAGGGAAACCACGATGGGAAGCATTACTGCCACAGTGCCGGTGTTACTCACGAATGCCCCTATGGCAACCGTGGTAAGCATCACCAATAAATACAAAACAAAGGGTTTGTTACCTGCCAGCTTCAGTATTCTGCTACTTATTATATTAGCCAATCCGGTTTGAAATATCCCTCCGCCAACAATAAATAGGGCTATCATCATGACAACAATTGAGCTGGAAAAACCGGATAAGGCTTCGGTCGGTGTGAGAATACCAAAAAGCATTAAAGTTATCAAAGCTCCCAATGCCACAATATCGGAGCGGATCTTGCCGGATATAAACAGAGAGATGGCAAGCAAAAGCACTAGCACTACAATCAATGCATTCATCATAGTAAAATCTTGATATTTATATAGGTTGATCAAAATTTTCGCAAAATTAAACAAAAAAGAACAGTAATCAAAATGGTTTCAGTCTTTTGGATTTTAACCGTCATTTTCACTAAATTTGCCTCTCCAAACGAATTGTTATGTCTAGAAAACGCCGCGAAAAGCCTGTAATCGAAAATGTAACCATAACCGATGTCGGGGCCGAGGGAAAATCAATTGCACGTATTGACGATCTTGTTGTTTTTGTCCCATTTGTTGTTCCGGGTGATATAGTTGACCTTAAAATTCTCAAGAAAAAACGGAATTATGCCGAGGCTGTAGCTGTGAACATACGTAAATATTCTCCGGTGCGTGAAGTTCCGTTCTGCGAACATTTCGGAGTATGCGGAGGTTGTAAATGGCAGAATCTGCCCTATGAGGAGCAGCTTCGTTACAAGCAAAAGCAGGTGGCTGACAGTCTTACACGTATAGCTAAAGTTGAACTCCCCCAGATTTCTCCCATAATAGCTTCCAAAGAGACCGTGCGTTACCGTAATAAACTCGAATATTCTTTCAGTAATATGCGCTGGCTGACCTCCGAGGAGCTTGCCGCTCTAGACAGTCCTGATAATGACCGGCCGAGAAAACAGCCCGGTTTGGGGTTTCATATTGCCGGTGCATTTGACAAGGTCCTCCATATAAACTCCTGTTGGCTTCAGGATGAGATATCGGACAGTATCAGAAATTCAATCTTCAAATATGCCATTGATAATGATTTGCCATTTATCAATCTGCGTTCATTTGAGGGTCTGTTGCGTGACATGATGGTACGCGTGGTCACTACCGGACAGATAATGGTACTCGTGCAGGCCAATATTGAGACCCAGGCCGATGAGGAGATGTTCATGGGGCTTATGAGGCATATATCGGATTCATTCCCGCAAATAACATCTCTGTTGTATGTCATTAATAACAAGCGTAATAACACATTCGATGATCTTGATGTGCACCTCTTTAGAGGCGAAAGTTGTATATACGAAAGGATGGAGGATTTGATGTTCAAGATTGGTCCGAAATCTTTTTTCCAGACCAACAGCCGTCAGGCATACCGTTTATATCGGCTTGTGCGCGAATTGGCTCAACTCAGTTCCGATGAAATCGTGTATGACCTCTATACGGGAACGGGAACAATAGCTCAGTTCATAGCATCGCGCGTAAAAAAAGTGATAGGCATAGAATATATACCCGAGGCTATTGACGATGCCCGGGAAAATGCTTTGCTCAACGGGATAGAGAACACCGAATTCTTTGCCGGTGATATGAGATATGTTCTAAATGCAGAGTTTATAGCTGAACATGGAACGCCCGATGTTGTGATAACCGACCCGCCGCGTGTCGGAATGCATAAGGATGTTGTCAATACGATTCTTGCAGCTGCCCCTGAACGTATAGTTTATGTCAGTTGTAATCCGGCTACTCAGGCACGTGATGTTGCTCTGCTTGACAGGGATTATCGTGTATCGGCGGTACAGCCGATAGATATGTTCCCTCACACTCAACACGTCGAAGTGGTTACCCTGCTTGTTAGGCGTTGAGGCAGTCCGGTTCTGGTTTGGAGCGTTGATTTTTTATCGGGATTAAACTATTCCCAACGAGAAATGTCAAAATTAAAATGTTGTTAAATGAGGGGCATAGGACTTAACTATAGGATAAAAAAGATATAAAAAGAGTAGAGTTTTCAACTAAAAGTTTTTAGTTGGAAAATAAAGGAGTATTTTTGCGCAATAAATTAACAGAGGATTATGAAAATTGTATTTTTGAAAAGATTTGCAATATTGTCAGGTCTGTTTTTACTGACATTTAATGCACATAAATCATTTGCACAGGATACTATAAGAAAGACACAGGATACCGTTAAAGTACAGGATACTATCAGGACACAGGATACCATCAGAATGATTTCGCCTAACAGAGGTGAGATAGTTATTACACAACCCGAATTTCGTGGTGGAATGACTGCCATGAGACAATATATAGATGATAATTTTGTATATCCTGACGATGCTGCCAGAAGGTCTGTCAATGGTAAGATGGAAGTAGAATTCACTATTGAAAAATCGGGTGACGTATCATACGTGAGTATTCTCAAGGGTCTTGACTTCTCTATTGACGAGGAGGTATTGAGGCTGCTTAAGGCGATGCCGCGTTGGATTCCTGCCACAAAGAATGGTGCGCCTGTACGTTACAAGGTATCAATGCCTATTACGATAAGGGCTTCAAGGAGTAAGAAATCCGGTACCGCATTACAGGGTATTTATGACAGATAGTTTCATATTAAAATAAGAGATGCTATGAGGAAAAAAATGTTTTTTGCTGTTTTCGCAACTATGCTGCTGTGTGGCTGTGGTGATTCAGCTGACACAATTTATAACATAACATATGAAGTGACTGATCCGGTCGTTAAGATGTTTACCGACTACATTGAAGCTAAAGGAACGGCATGGTCGCTGAGCGGTGATGAAGGCATGCCCGGCTTCTATGTCTATCAGCAATTTAACTTTCCTGAAATCAATGATGTTGTCTTAGAAAAGGGCGCAGTACTTGTTTATATGGTCGATGCCGACGGTCGTGATAACATACTTCCGTATGTATATCCCGTGTTGAATCAGAACAGCCGTATTTTGATGCAGAATAACAGATATGATGTAGAAAAGGGCAAGCTCACATTGATAATCGAGTGGGAGGACTTCAAGAACTACGTTAATCCCAATGAGACGTTTTCTTTCAAGGTCTGTATTCTGGAGCCTTATCAGAAGAAATCAAGCACACAATACGCACAATAGTGATATTAAGATTACTGTAAGTCAGGTTAATCTGCCGTGAAAATCAGGGTGGTTGCCCCCAGTGTAATAATGGCACCGTCTTCAATCATTACTTGTTCTCTATTACCCAAAATGCGGTTGAAGAGGAATGTACCGGTCAGGCTGGGATAGTCCCTGAGCGAATAGCTGTTTTTACCTGTTGAAGGATCCCTTGTAACTGTTATTACACAGTGCCTGCGGTCCATGCTTCGGTCTGTGGTCTCTATGGGTATGGTAATGTTGTCGCCCGGATTTTGTCGTCCTATTATGTTGTCGCCTTCCTTCAGAGCAAAACTTTGTCGGTATGCAAAAACGTTTTCCACGACCTCTATCAAACCGAATCCCAAATCTTCTGCATCCTGTTTATCTGCTTCGTCTTTATCGACTGATGACAATTTTGAGGTCCCTATCCTGATGCGGAACTGCTTGCGGCATGATGTACATTCAAACACGAGTGACTGCCCTTTACTGTAACGGGTCTCGTCAAACGTGTTGTACTGTTTACATTTGGGACATCTTATACGTTTCATATGATAATGCGATAAAAAAAACTGACCTGTAAGCCGGGTTCTGTGCTGCCGGATAAATACCGGCAGTGTCTGCCATTAATCTTGACCTGCCGTCACCGACAGGCTCCGCAGCCTTAAGGCTACGCGCGTTCTACCCTCCGGCTTGGGCGAGCAGCCCTCTGACGCCGGTTTACATGAACTTGCAACCTCCAATGTACACAGCATCTGTGTCACCACAGACCTGGTAGGCTCTTACCCCACCTTCTCACCCTTACCTTTTAAGGCGGTTATTTTCTTCTGCACTGCTCAGTCGTCACCGACTGCTTCCTGTTAGGAAGTGGAATGCTCTCTGTTGCCCGGACTTTCCTCCGCCCTGAAAAGGACAGCGGCAGACCGGTCAGTTTCAGTTGCAAAAGTACAAAAAAATGCCGATACAGCTTAAGAAAACCTTCAATCTTCAATATTATGCGATATTTACATAAATAAAAGTCATGTTCTTGTTAATTTCGATGCGGAATGTTAATTTTGCAGACTATAATAATTGGACATTGATTTCAATTTTTTTTACTGAATAATGATTAAATAAATATCGCGATGAGAAAAAAACTGTTTTTTATTTTTACTACACTGTTTGTAGTCCTGCCGGGTGTGTTATCTTGTTCCAAATATGAGACGGTAAAAAATGATCCTATGAAGACCAAGATTTACACGCTTGACAACGGACTAAAAGTTTATATGAGTGTTAATAAGGAGCAGCCCAGGCTGCAGACTTATATCGCTGTCCGTAGCGGAGGAAAGAACGATCCTTCCAACAATACCGGTCTTGCACACTATCTGGAGCATATCATGTTTAAGGGAACCGAGAATTTCGGGACATCGGATTATGCCGCCGAGAAGCCTTTGCTTGACCAAATTGAGGAACTGTTCGACATTTATGGCACCAAAACAGATCCTCAGGAGCGTCTCGCCATATATCATATTATTGACAGCCTGAGCTATAAGGCGTCAGAGCTGGCTATTCCCAATGAGTATGACAAACTTATGTCAATAATTGGATCGCGTGGAACCAATGCGTTTACATCGGATGATTTGACCTGCTATCAGGAGAATATCCCATCCAACCAGATTGATTCATGGGCAAGGATACAGGCGGACCGTTTCCGTAATATGGTGATCCGCGGATTCCATACCGAACTGGAGACTGTCTATGAGGAGTATAATATGTACCTGAATCAGGATGTAATGAATGCCCTTTATGCTTTGGATTCGGTACTCTATAAGAATCATCCCTATGGACTTCAGCAGGTAATCGGTACGCAGGAACACTTGAAGAACCCCTCAATCAGTGCCATCAAAAAGCAGAAAGCAACGATGTATGTTCCCAACAACATCGCAATTTGCGTATCGGGCGATTTTGATCCCGATGAATTTGTGACCATTATAGAGAAGTATTTCGGAGATTGGGAGCCTAACCCTTCCATTCCTGAACTTCGGTATGAGCCTGAAGCACCTTTGACCGAACCCGTTGTAAAGCATGTATATGGCACCGAGTCGGATTTCATGCTTATGGGTTGGCGCTGTCCGGGTGAGAAGGAGAGGGAGAGCGAAATAGCCGAAATAGCGGGATCGATACTCACGAATGGAAAGGCCGGTTTGATCGATCTGAACCTGAACCAGCAACAAAAAGTGCTTGCAGCCGGCTCACAGCTATATGGTCGCATAGACTATTCGGATTTTTTAATTCAGGGTTATCCTAAAGATGGACAGTCAATGGAGGAGGTCAAGGATCTGATTCTAGCCGAGGTCGCCAAACTCCGTTCCGGCGATTTTGACGAAGCTCTCATTGAGGCTGCAATAGCCAACATCAAACTGTCCCGCATGCGTCAGCTTGAGTCCAACGACAGCCGTGCAATGCAGTTCGTCAACTCATTTGTAAAGGGTTCGGACTGGGCCGATGAGGTCGCTCTATTAGACCGCCTTTCAAAGATCACTAAGGCCGATGTGACCGCGTGGGCCGAAAAGTATCTTTCGGACGATTCATATGTTGTCGTTTACAAGCATCAGGGTGTCAACCCAAAGAGCAATAAGATAACGGCTCCCGCAATCACTCCGATATCCACTAACCGTGATATGCAGAGTGCATTCCTGACCGAAATTTCGGAGAAGCAGGTAGAGCCGATTGAGCCGATATTTGTGGATTTTGAAAAGGATCTTTCCAAGAGCATGCTGAAGGATGGTATTGAGATGCTCTACAAGAAGAATGAGAACAATGATATAGTTACTGCCACTTTCCGGTTCGAAATGGGAAACAGCACCAATCCGGCTTTGTCTTTTGCCTTTGATTATCTATCATATCTGGGGACTCCTACCCGCAGTGCCGATGAGATTGCCTTTGAAGAGTACAAAATTGCGGGTAACCACAGCTTTAGTGTGGGCGATAACACCATGACCTTCTCAGTCAACGGATTGGGTGAGAATCTCGGACAGATGCTCGACATAGTCGAGGACCTTATGCTCAATGCCCAGCCGAACGAAGCGATTCTGGAGAATCTCAAGTACGATGAGCTCATGGCACGTCAGATGTCAAAGTCTCATCAGACAAGCTGTTCGAATGCTCTCAATCAATACGTCATCTATGGTCCTGAATATGTAAAATCCATAACTCTTTCCAATGAACAACTGATGGCTCTCACATCGGAGGAACTGCTTGACATGGTTAAGGATGTTCTGAGCAAGGAGCATACTGTACTCTTCTATGGTCCGCAGGATGAAGCCGATGCAAAAGAGGTGCTTCTAAATCATCACAAGACTGCCGACAATTTGCAGAAATTGACAAGGCTTTACTCCAAAAAACAGATTGTTGACGAGCCTAAAGTAATTATTGCTCCATACGATTCCCGTCAGTTCAACTATATACAGTATTCTGACCGCGGCGAGCGGTTCTCGTTAGCCGATGCTCCTTCCATCCAGCTTTTCAATGAATACTTCGGAGGCGGTATGAATTCGATAGTTTTCCAGGAGATGCGTGAGGCAAGGGCTTTGGCTTACAGTGCAGGTGCAATGCTTACAACACCTTCGTTCGTTGATGACACTTACAGTTTCTATGCGAGAATAGGTTCTCAAAATGACAAGCTTCAGACGGCCGTTGAGGCATTTGACCTTATCATAAATGAAATGCCGGAATCGGAGAAGTCGTTCCAGGTGGCCAAGACAGGACTTGAGTCGGTCTTGCGTACTAACCGTACAACCGGTATGTCAGTACTCAGCAGTTACATTAACACCAGGGAGCTGGGATTGGAGGAGCCGCTTGTGAAGGTGATATATGACAATCTGTCAGCTTTGACTATGGACGATGTAATTGAGTGTCAGCAAAAATGGATTCAGGGACGTACCTACATTTATGGTATTCTGGGTGACATCAAAGAACTTGATACTGAGTTCTTGAATTCGCTTGGAAAGGTAGAGGAGGTCACTCTGGATGAGGTGTTCGGGTATAAGTAATTATTAAATTCAGGTCTATTTAGTTAATTATTGGCAAAAAACATCTGACAAGAGTATCACTTGGCTTGAAAGTTGCATATATTTGACAGATGAGTGAGATGTTAAGAATTAACATCAAACTTAGTATATAACTATATAATTAACTAAAACAAGAAAATAGAATATGAAAAAGAGAACTAAAATTGTAGCATATTCACTTTTACTTATCGGTTGCTGTGTAGCGGCAGCCGGTGTTACGACCCATCTTGTAAATAAGAAAAATAGCCGCAACACTCCGGTGTATGTTACAGAATCTAACCTTCCGTACTCATTTGCGAGCAACGCCAGTATGATCCCTGCAGCCAAGCTGCAACCTGTTGACCTTACCGAAGCGGCTGAATTGGCCGTACATGGTGTGGTGCATATTAAGGCTACTGTGAGTGGAAGGACCCAGGTAATACAGGAGATGCCTGACATTTTCGAATATTTCTTCGGATTCGGTGATCAGTCGCGTCAGCGTCGGCGCCAAATTGAGAGCAGACCTCAGGTCGGCTACGGATCGGGAGTCATACTTTCCAAAGACGGTTATATTGTAACCAACAATCATGTCATAGACAGAGCTGACGAAATTGAGGTGAGTCTCAACGACAGCCGAATTTTCCCGGCAGTAGTCGTAGGGACGGATCCCAGTACTGACCTTGCCCTAATTAAGATAGAAGGAGACGATTTCCCGATAATTCCAATGGGCAATTCCGATGACCTTAAGCTTGGCGAATGGGTTCTTGCCGTAGGAAATCCATTTAATCTTACTTCCAGCGTAACAGCCGGTGTGGTAAGTGCTAAGGCAAGAAAAATAGGTATATATGAAGGCAGTGAGAGTATTGAGTCGTTTATTCAAACCGATGCCGCTATCAACATGGGAAACAGCGGTGGAGCGCTGGTAAACGTGAAAGGCGAACTTGTTGGAATAAATGCGGCTCTTGAGTCACCGACCGGCACATATGCAGGATACGGTTTTGCCATACCGACCACTATCGTAAAAAAGGTTGTGGCCGACCTTAAAGAGTACGGTTCAGTCCAGCGTGCCATTCTCGGAATTCGTGGTGGCGATGTGGCTGTATTGCGTCAGTTGGAGGAGAACAAAGACAAGGATTTCGGAACTATTGAAGGAGTCTATGTAAGTGAAGTTTCCGATGGCGGCGGTGCTCTGGCAGCAGGCCTGAAAGAGGGAGATATCATTACTGCTATCAATGGTAAGAAAGTCAGGACCATGGCCGAGCTTCAGGAGACTATAGTACAGTTCAGCCCCGGAGATAAGGTTGAGGTTACCATACTTAGGGATAAGAGGAGCAGGAAGGTCGACGTCGAACTGAAAAACTTCAAGGGTAATACCGAAATAGTCAAAGCTACCGATATTGAAGTTCTGGGCGCTACATTCAGTACTGTGCCGGAACAGATACGCCGTCAGCTTAATATAGGTTACGGCATGCAGGTAAGCGGTCTTAGAGACGGACTTTTAAAAGATGCCGGCATCCAGCGCGGATTCATAATCCTGAAGATAAACAACAGGCAAATCAGGTCACTGGATGATATTGAACAGGTATATGATGAGGCTGTTAAGTCGCCCGATCAGGTGCTGTTTATTACCGGTATTTATCCGTCAGGCCGCAGGGCAAACTATGCGGTAGGCCTTGATGAGGATTAATATATATCTGATTGTAGGAATAGAATGGATGAAGCGGACAAACAGGCCGCTTCATCCATTCTGAAATTATAATATTTCTGACTTCGGACAGTAAAAAAAATAAATTTGATTTTATCCTTAATTATTACTATATTTGCGCCCAATTCGCCCAAATTTTAACAGGCATACGGACGTCTAATTACAAAGCAAATTAATTCAATTACAAATAAATACACTATATACTGAAAATGAGACAATTAAAAATCACAAAAAGCATAACAAACCGTGAAAGCGCATCACTTGATAAGTATTTACAGGAAATCGGTCGTGAAGAGCTGATTACTGTCGAAGAGGAGGTTGAGCTGGCACAGCGCATCCGGAAGGGTGACAGGGCTGCTCTTGAAAAACTCACTCGTGCAAATCTGCGTTTTGTGGTATCGGTCTCCAAACAGTATCAGAACCAGGGTCTAAGCCTTCCTGACCTTATCAATGAAGGGAACCTTGGTCTCATAAAAGCAGCCGAAAAATTTGATGAAACAAGAGGATTTAAATTTATCAGTTATGCTGTATGGTGGATACGTCAGTCCATACTTCAGGCATTGGCTGAACAGGCACGTATCGTGCGTCTTCCTTTGAATCAGGTAGGTTCGCTTAACAAAATAAGCAAAGCTCTTTCCAAATTCGAACAGGAACATGAACGTCGTCCTTCACCGGAGGAACTCTCTGAGATGCTGGATATTCCGGTTGAAAAGATAACCGACACCCTGAAAGTGTCGGGGCGTCATATTTCAGTCGATGCTCCTTTTGTTGACGGTGAAGATAACAGTCTGCTTGATGTGCTTGTGAACGATGATTCACCTATGGCAGACAAGACTCTTGTGAACGAATCACTTTCAAAGGAGATAGACCGTGCATTGTCAACTCTTACCGACCGCGAAAAGGATATAATCAAAATGTTTTTCGGCATTGGGTGTCGTGAGATGACTCTCGAAGAGATAGGTGACAAGTTTGGACTGACCCGTGAGCGTGTACGTCAAATAAAGGAGAAGGCTATTCGTCGTCTTCGTCAAAATTCTCGTAGTAAACTGTTGAAATCCTATTTGGGCTAATATGCGAATCAGGTTTTATATATCTCTGGTCATATTTTTTTTCATAACATCGGTGCAGTCTGTTGCGCAGGTGCCCGATCGTACCAGAAATCCTGTTCTTCAGCCCGGTGAGGGGTTGGTGACATCAAAAACGGATATCGAGTCCATGAGGGTCAATAAACAGGACAAGAGAGCCAAAACAGTCGATGTCTATATGTTTGCTTTGTCTTTCTCACCCGTTGATTCGGTTATGTATATATCGGATATAGAGAAAATTGAGCAGGCTGTGGTTAGGAACAAATGGTTCCTGGAAGATCGTAAGTTGTTTGAAGAAAGTTTTCAGGATTATGTAAGAGCCAGAGCAGGTGATTTACAGCTCTCTTCTTTGTATTTTTACGAAAAGGAGAATAAGGTTCTGAAAAAGAGAGAACAGATAATAAGAAAGAACTCTAAGAAAAAGAGGTTCAATATAAATTACACAGGTTCGGATTTTCGTTTTGCACAGAATTAATATTNNNNATCCTGTGAAAACCGGCTATTGACACGAGCTTGAAAATGTTTTCAATTCCGGCTCCCACTTCCATGAAGGGCCCGTTGATTTCAGTACCCGTTGCTTTGCTGTAGTCAGTCGGAAAGATCAAGATGTTTCCGCTTTTATCTTTTAAGGGATTATTGCGGTCATCCAGTCCGCCCCAGACACCCCGGAAATAGAGTGCTTCCCTTAATTTCAGATATTTGACAGCCGGGATTCTGTTAAGTATCAGTCCGTTCATATGCCATGCAACATCCCATGTCAAATGCTTGTCCATAACAAATTCCATTGGAGTCATAGTTTCGAATGTCTCTTCACGGATGGTGTATGATAGATTGGCGTTGGGTATGAACAACATGGGGTATGGAACCTGTCCCCAAATCCTGCCTGCCGACAGCATAACATTGAAATACCCTACAGGAGCTGCCATAATACACTGGCGGTATGAAAAATCGGTTCGCACAAAAGAATAGTCACTCCCAAACAAACCTCTCTTTGAGACCGTGCCGTTAAGGGTGAAGACCGGTAATTCCGGGGTTATGCTTCTCCTGTTCCATTTGTTCTGGATAAATTTTTCACCGGGGGCATATCTTAGTCCGAGTTCAAATTCCGTCTGTTCTATCTCCTTGACAGGATTGTTGAGAGCATCGTTTTTGAGCATCGGAATAAATTGCGTTGCTTCGTTTTTACGGTTACGCAGGGTGGCGGTCAATGATAACCCGCTGTGTCTTTCACGAGTATATATCAACTCATTTCTCCTAATGTAACCTACCATGTTGTCCGGCAGCCTTTTGAGCGAAAGCATCGCATTGTCTTTGTTGGTATAGATATATTGTTGTCCGTACTGGTATATGTCATTCTCAAGCTGAAGTCTCAGGGAATGGGTCGGAAATTCGTTCCACTGTTCCTTTTTGGGTTTGAATGAATATTCCAGACGTCCGTAGTACTTGAATCTGTCATCTCTGACTCCGTAAATCAGGTATCCGGTGCCAAACAGATAAGGGTTCAGATGGGCTGTGGTCATACCTCCCAGTTTCAGCCTAAGACCCTCCAGACCATTGTAGCTGGCCATGGTATTTACCGGTCCTATATAAAAAGGTGTATTCTCCTCTTTTACGGGAATGAAACCTGAAAACAGAAGGTTTATGAACTGTTCGGTCCAGTAATAAATCGGAACTTTTCGAAGTTGAGCTATCATCTCCTTTATATCAACTGCTTTTCCGCCTCCTCTGTTTTCGTCCATTTTACGATATTCGCTCCAGAATTCATCATCTCTTTCACGGGATTCTTTGCTTTCAATGACATGTTCCTGATATTTGAACGGTTCGCGGTCAACCAGGTCGTTAAATCTGTAGTTCGAATAGAACACTTCACGTCATCCGTAAACACCGTCAATGAAATCGTAAAACTTGAGCTCGGCTGTTATGCTTTCGTAAACAAGTATTCTGTGATTCAGACTGTCACGATTGAATTTCTGCTCCAGATTCATGTATTCCACAAAGTTCAGATTAATTTCGTACGGAATATTCATCTGGATCCATTTTACAAAATGTGAAGAATCGTCAGTCACATATATGTGTCCTGTGAATCCCAATGATTGGGGATTGCGTGGTACAAAAGCCAGATCAATGCACTTCTCTCCGTCAATCGTAAGGGTGTCCATCAGGTAGTACTTATAATATAAGGTGGCGTATTCGGCAAACGGACTTACAAACTCTTTTCTCAAAATAATTATCTTTTCATGGAAAAGGTCAACGTCACACAGCGTTGCTTCAAGAGCGGCGCGTACCTGTTCATCGGGCAGGAAGTCTTCTATTCCTGTCCATTCACGTCCGTGAACCACCTGTTTCTCTCTCTTAGGCTTCAGACTGTAATAATCGGTTGCCGCAAGTTCACGTGTAGATATGTTCAGAATAGGTTTTCCCGAAACCAGCGAGGTGTCTATATAGTCTTTCAGGAAGGGAAATTTGCGGAATAAGGGCTGCTGTTGTTTCTCATCGGTAAAGTTATCAAGAGCTAACACAAATGTTTCATATCTTTTTCTTGAAACATAATCGTTGTTGAACGGATTCTGGGCATTTTTATTTGAAATTATCTCCTCAATCAATCTTACTGCGGGATTTTCTCTGTTACTGTATTTTTCCTTTTCGGGTCTTATTATAACCTCGTCAATACTGTAATTGGCGGTCATAAGTACAACATTGAGCGGAAACACGGTGTTCTTTGAGAGTTTAAGCACAAATTCTTCATACCCTACCGATGATATTACAAGTGTCTGTCCTTCCGTTTTGCCGTTAAATGAGAAGTTTCCCTTGTTGTCGGTGGTGCATCCTGTGGTCGTGCCTTCAAGACGCACGGTTGTATAGGGTAAAGCATTGCCGTCTTTGTCACGGACAGTTCCGCTTATACGTACAACCTGTGCATGGCTTTCCGCAATGCCGAAAACAGACAGCAGCAGAAGTATCATTATTTTACGAAACAGACAAGACATGCTCTCTCTTTAAATTGTCGCAAAATTATAAAATTATCCTTGTTTGAGTAAATCTATTTTAGTTCGTAGATTCAACTAGCAAATG
>DDLZ01000139.1 GCA_002340405.1 Bacteroidales bacterium UBA2559 | reverse complement strand
GTAGCGGCGATAGGACCCGGTGTCGGAGGTACCAGACAATGGGTAATGGTCAATCCCAAAGAGAGAGCGATGGCTGAACCGGCCAGTGAGATACCTGCCTTTTTTGAAAGAGCTTTGTTAAGCGGATTCATAATGACAAAACCCGAATCAGCAAAAACGGGAATTGAACTTATATAACCCAAAAGCAGCATGACCAAAGGAACACGCTTTTCACCCGCAACCTTCATGACGCTGCGGGCCATAATGTAAGCCCCTCCCGACTCTTCAAGGAATACGCCTATAATACAACCGGCCACTATAACTATTCCTATAGAACCGACCGTATTGCCGAATCCGTTGTTTACCGATGCTATGATACTATTCAGAGGGATACCCGAGAAGAGTCCGTATCCAATGGCGGCAATTATCAAGGCAAGAAACGGATGGAGCTTTAATTTCGACGTTGATATAACGATGAAAAAAATAGCGATAATCAAAAGAACAATCAGCATTTTATCCTGTTTTAATGTTTGCTATTTGGACTGTAACAACTCTTTGGTTGAGACGGCCATGGACTCTAATATAATAAAACAGGATGCCGCACCGGCATCCATAACACCGCGTGAACGCTCCCCCAGACGGCTGGAACGTCCAATTTTAGCNNGACTTATCCTCATCAACCGCCTTTTTCATGGCATCGACTGCCGGTATGAGCACATCCATAAGGGTCTTATCCCCGACCTTCGCATCCGAAACGGTCCTGATGGCTTCAAGTGAAGATTCAAGAGCATTTAAGAAATCCTTTTTTCCTATCTCGGATTTTCCCTCAAAGGATTTTCCCAGTGCGGTAAAGAACTTACCGTACAGCGGACCCATTGAACCGCCTATCCTCATAAGCAGGATACGCCCCAACGTCTTTAACCCGTATGAAAGATCGCCGGGCTGCTTATCCAGAGCCTCGCGACATAACATAAACCCTTTATTCATGTTAATGCCATGGTCTCCGTCACCTATTGCACCGTCAATGTCACTAAGGAACTGCTTATTCTCATTAATGGCGCATATCATCCTATCGACCAGGATGATACCCGATTCCTGCCGAAACTTTTCCATAAGACCGATTAAACCGTAAGAGCAATTGAACGGGCCTTAAAATCTATGCAGGCTTTCAGTTCATCATCAAGTTTCATGACCGATAGCGTTGCGCCGGCCATCTCAAGCGAGGTAAAGTAATTGCCTACAAATGAACGGTATATCCTGACACCTTTCTCCTCCATAATATTACGCACCTCGTTAAAAAGAATATACAGTTCCATTAACGGAGTGGAACCGAGTCCCGATATCAAAACCACTGTCTCGTCGCCCTTGCTGAAAGGCAGGTCGGGAAGGATCACATCACACATTCGTTTTGCTATCCGGGCGGCTGTTTCAAGCGGAGCGACCTCTATACCGGGCTCTCCGTGATGCCCGATGCCGACCTCCATCATACCCTCCTCAATACTGAAATTGGGATGTCCCACTTCGGGTATTGTACATGGACTTAACCCAACGCCCATACTGCGCGTGTTATCTATAGCCTTTTGAGCAACTGCAACAACCTTATCGAGGCTCCCGCCCATGGCGGCTTTTGCGCCGCCCACCTTCCACATGAGTATCTCGCCGGCTACTCCGCGTCTCTTGTGCCTCTCGGAAAGGGGTGCCGAAGGAACATCATCGTTGGCTACCACCTTGGCAACCTTTATACCGTCCTCCCGGGCAAGTTCCATAGCAATACCGACATTCATGTTGTCACCGGCATAGTTGCCGTAGAGCACTGCAACTCCCCGGCCGGAGTCCGCCTCGCGGATAGCATCATAGAACATCTGGGCAGGAGGTGAGGAGAACATCTCGCCAACCGCCACTGCATCGACCATGTTTTCTCCTATATAGCCGATAAAAGCCGGCTTATGACCTGAACCGCCGCCTGTGACTATGCCTACCTTATTATCGACAGGTGCATTCCTGTATTTCAGTACCCGCTCATTCCCGGTCTCAACGACCAGTTCCGGATGTGCAGAGACGAAGCCCTGCAGCATCTCATCGACGACATTAGAGGGATCATTAATTATTTTCTGCATAACAATCAAAAATATATGTGTGACTTAAAATTATCCTTCGGGGTGGAATGATTTTCTCTCCAGTTCACGTATCTGATCCACCTTGGGCTGCGATCCCCCTCCCTGGAATTCCGATACCAGCCATGCGTCCACGACCATCTTGGCCAGTTCAGGTCCGATGACTCTGGCGCCCATAGTCAAAACCTGCGCGTTGTTACTTTTTCTCAATCTTTCAGCCGAAAAGACATCATGACAGACACCGGCATATACGCCCTCAACCTTATTGGCTATGATAGCCATCCCCAAACCTGTTCCACAAATAAGGATGCCTCTTTCAAAAGTACCGTTCTTAATGGTCCGTGCAAGATTGAAACCTATTTCAGGATAATATGCCCCGCTTTTCTTCCCAAGATAATCCAAATCCGTCACTTCAACTCCCTTTGCCGACAGATGTCCGACAATCACTTTTTTAAGATCTATAGCGGCATCATCACAATCAATAACGACTTTCATACTATTTGGTTTTACTGAAACAATCATACAATAAAAGGGTAAAAGTAACTGTTACAATTATAAAAAACAAGCTTTTCAATGTTCAAAAGGAAGAATTTGTTTATATCTTTATGAGTGATTTATAAAACAGGTCTGTATAAGACAATCAAAGGGACATTTTTGAACAAAAAAAGAATAAAAACATGAGTAGTAAATCAAAAAAAATCGGTTTCATAGGTCTTGGCGTTATGGGCAAACCTATGGCAAAGAATCTTATTAAAGCCGGCTTTAAACTGAAAGTATTTGACCTTAAAGCCGATGTTGTAGCCGAAGTTGCGGCTTTAGGCGCCGAAAAGGGAACTTCGCCTGCTCAGGTAGCCCGGGATTGCGATATCATTATCACGATGCTCCCGAATTCTCCACAGGTCATTCAGGTGCTGACGGGTGAAGACGGTGTACTTCAAACAGTCAGACCGGGCAGCATCATTATAGACATGAGTTCCATATCGCCGGTTGTTGCAAAGAAGATGTACAATGCCGCAGCCGAAAAAGAGGTTGAGATGCTTGACGCCCCTGTAAGCGGCGGCGAGCCTAAAGCCATAGACGGCACAATGTCCATTATGGTCGGCGGCAAACCCGAAGTTTTTGAATCGGTAAAAGATATTCTGTTAGCTATGGGCGGTTCGGCTGTCCTTATGGGAGAGATAGGCAGCGGCAACAT
>DDLZ01000141.1 GCA_002340405.1 Bacteroidales bacterium UBA2559 | reverse complement strand
ATCCCAATACCAATAACGATTTAAATAGTATAAGATTATGAAAACCAATAGATCAATAGCAGTATTAGTTGCAATGTCAACGGCTCTGGCCTTGAGCGCTCAGACCACATTCGATGCCGCCAAGGTATATGAGGAGGAACTTAACGGAACTGCCCGTTATGTAGGAATGGGAGGAGCTATGGGAGCATTCGGAAGCGATGCTTCGGTTATGAGCCATAATCCCGCAGGTATAGGAACTTACCGTCAGGGTGATATAAATGTATCGCTTTCATTCTTCGGTTCATCGGTCAATACGGATCCGCTGGTAACAAGCAAGGCGCCCGCATTAGTTAACGGCAGGACCTTCTATTCACATAACAGAAAATCGGATCTGACTCTTGTCCCTATTGACAACTTTTCGTTTGTTTTATGCGGCAAGGGAGATTATGATTCATATTTGAATTTTGGAGTTTCGTTCAGGCGTACTCTTAAAATGATCCGCGAACTCGACTATATCGACTCATTCTTTGATGCCGACGGTTATGAGGTGTATCGTGAATACAAAGACCATCAGACCAACGAGGTAAAATCGTTTGATATCAATCTTTCATACAATCATTTCGATAAACTCTATTTTGGAATGACACTGGGCCTTTTAGATACCGATACATGGTCCGAGGGTTACTTTTACGATTATTATCCCAAAGGGTCGCACCCCGACTTTCCTGACGGTCTTGACTATACTGTGGTTGACAAGATGAATACGGCCGAGGGTAAAGGATGGAATATGGCTTTCGGTATGATAGTCCGTCCGGTCTCTGCATTGCGTTTCGGCGCAGCATTGAAGACCCCGACACTGTACAGGCAGAAGCTGGAGTATGCGGATTATCTCTATGCTCTTGCAGGAGAGAAGAAAGACGGCACTGAAAAATATAAAAATTCAGTAAAATACAATTTTGCTTCACCGTTTACACTTGACCTGAGCGCCGGTCTTACGGTAGGACAGACCGCTTTAGGATTTGAATATGAGATGCATTTTGTTGAGCGGACTTCACTCTCAATCGGAAATTCCAAAATGCACAGTCAGGGAGCCATTGATATGAAGAACTACTCAAAAATACGCGTAGGCATTGAGCAGAATATTGATAAGTTTTCTCTAAGAGCAGGTTATAACTTTACCGAGTCGATGTTTAAGGATGGCGCCGGTATATATTTAGGGGACTCGGATTTCAACCGGGAGCGCAGCGGAACAGATTTTCAGGTTGACCGTCTGGGTGAGACCCGTGACTTTACCTGCGGATTAGGCTACTGTTCGGCACCGAATAATAGCGACACACAGTTCTATTTCGACGTGGCATTCGTACACAGGATCAGGAACAGTGTTGTAAATGTGAACGAGTATATTGAGGATGTGGATGTCAACTATCAGTACAAATCCAATAAGGTCCTGTTGACTTTTGGATGGAATTTCTGATCAGTCAAATAACGGCCAGCTCAGGCCGAACTTAAGCATGCCGGGATTGGCAGGGTAACCGGGAACTATAAAGGAGTCCCGGTTATTCATTAGGCCGTCATTGGCATGGTAGTACATTACGTAAAACCGTACTCCGCGCAGATAACAGTTTACATATCCGGTAAGCAGCGGATAACCGCCCACCTCGCGGATGCACTCTCTGCTTTGAAGATGATACATGCCTACTGCAGGGCAGTATGATTTGGCTTGATAGCGGCTGAAGTATGTGCCGGTAGCGCCTATCTCCATGTGAAGCCGTTTGTAATAGATGAACTTGAAGTAGAGGTTGGTAAAGATGTTGAGCGCAGGCAGAGGGATGATGTTTTGGTTGCCTGACAGCTGCCATGTTACGGTGTTGTCCCAGTGCAGCGGTCCAAGTTTGAAGTTCTGTTGAAGCTGTGCGCTCACGACCTGTATGGAGCCGTTATCCTGTTTTGAAGTTATGTTGTAGGCAGGCAGTTCAAGCCCGCCGCCGTATTCGTATCCTATGCCGGTGTTTTCAAGATAGACATAGCCCGATATATTCTCAACATCGACCTGCAGGCGTGTGCCCGTCTTCTCTATGTCGAGCCAGCCGCCTATATGTGTGCGCACCTCTTTTTTGAAGTCATTGTCCCACCAACTGAATGTGGAGTGGTATCTGTTCATGAAGAATGCGGGTTTCTGCGCGCGGAATGAGGCTCTGCCTCCTATTTTGGCCTCCTTGCCCAGAAGTCTGTGTTTTAGCTGCAAGCCGCCTTCAATATTCACATCGCCTATGCGATTGCCAAGGAGCACCGTTTCGGCAGTGGCATCGAAAGTGAGATTTTCACCCGTTCTTTTTTCCATTTTTCCGCCTACCGTCAGGTTGCCCTGATTATAGCGGCGCATATACTCTTTTGCCCAGCTGCCGCCCAAAGTGTCGGGCATGGCAAAGCGCATATATTCGTAACGTGCAAATGCCGACAGTCCGGCAACAGCCCATTTGCTGGACCCCTCGAGCAGCGATAAAGATAGGGTGTTGGTCAGATAGAAGTTTTTTGCACGGTCAATGGAATCGTTGTTGAGGAATGTGCGTTCGTAATAGAGTTCGGGCAACTGCCATGTGATATATTGTTTCTGCAGACTCCCTACCTCGACTGTATGGGCCATTTTGGCGAACTCAATCTCTCTCCTTCTGGTTATGACGGTGTCGGCTATGCTGTCTGTCCTGTATTCCGTCCTGCTAATGAGCAGGCTATGGTTTATAAGCCCCTGGTATCGGTCTAAATTATTCCAGTTGTAGTAGAGCCTGAAGGGTATGTCCTCGGCGCTGTACTGCTTGCGTCCTTCGGCCATAGCTTCGGGATTGGTTATGTAGTAAGGGTTTTGAATTCCGCCGTTTTCGGTGACCTTCATCTTGTCTCTGTTGGCAGTTATATAGATGCTGTATTTGTCGCGCCGGTGGTATGTGTAGAGGCGGGTGTCGAAGAATGAGGTNNATGAGGTGGACTGGCTGTCATATCGTCCCCGACCTATCAGATAGTCCATATCGAGTCCGATGCCGGTCATTCTGTTGAAGTTGGCTGCGAAGAATCCCTTGATGCGTTCTTCGCCGGTACGCTTGTTGCCGCCCTTGTAATAGTCGATGCTTACCATGGGGGTCTTGGCATCGGTAAAACGAAAATCCGTAGGTTGCTTTATCCAGAAATCATAAGGTGCCTCGAAGATGAATTCAGGATAAGGTTTGCGTTCAAAGAACAGTCTGGATTCGCGCGGAGACCCCATATTGCCCAAATGGCTGTAACTGCCGGTCATCCCTTCGGTAAGATGTACGTTCTGGAACATATGGTGAAGGGAATCGGGCTTTATCTCAACCGGTTGTCCGGTGGAACTGTCAATCGTCCATTGGCTGTACTCTTTTGAGACTATACGCTCGATCACGGTCGAGTCCTTTGGCGGGTCCATATTCATAAACCCGTCCATGGTCTCACCGCTGAACCCGTCCTGATTCTGTGACAGAGTGCTTTGGGCAGATATGTGCAGGGGCAGGGCAAAGACTGTCAGTGTCAGAAAAACAGCTCTTCTGATAGTTGCTTTATGTATATTGGGGCAAAGGACCATCTACGGTATGAGCCTTAAAATATATTCGGCTACTTTAATTGTCATTGAAATCCCGCATGCCCAATAGAAGGGTTTTGCGCTGTATCCGCCGAACTGTAACAAGAACAGCACAACTGTTACGGCTGCACAGGCTAGAAAAACGGTGTTGAGCACAAAACGGACTTTTTCAAGTTTTGTACCTGAAGCGGTTTTGCGTGAGCGCCTTATCCTGGTCGTTTTGCCGGTGACATCGTATTTAGCCCTTCTCTCCACATCGGATAGTACTGAGTAGGCATGAACTATCTCTTCGTGACGCGGATCGGACTCGGGATGTTCGGCAATGAGACGATTGTATGCGGCAGTGATTTCGGCGTCTGTAGCAGTCGCATCGACATTAAGAATTTGATACAGTTTCAGGTCTTTTGGCATATTACTTGCTGTTTAATACATCTTCGACCAGGGTATAGAGCTTATCTTTCAGGTCTATGGTCTTGATACGGAACTTGCCTGTCTGCTTCAAAAATTTGGTCTTCTTGCGGTTGAACGCCTCGTTATCGGTAATCCAATCCTCGGCGGTGAAGGTTGAACCGCCGCTTTCGCGACCCATTTCATAGCGATACTTTATGTCCGATACCGTTATGTTACAGGCATTGTTATTGAAGTTGACGGAAAAATTATAGACTATGATCGACTCATCGATCTCAAGGGCTGAGCGTTTGAACACCAGTGTCTGCTCAACGTTGAAGACAAAACGCCGCGTTTCGGAATTTTCGGCTATGATAGCTCCGCTGCGGACCGATGCGGAAGCAAAATATCCCTTAGCCCAGCTAAGCACTCTTTGATAACACAGGTCAATATCGGCTCCTTCCGGTAGGGGTATGCCGGTTTTGAAAGTCACTTTACCATTTTCAACGGGAACGGAGCCTATTCCGTATTTTGGGTCTTCGGCGTCATTTTTTGCAAAAGCCAGAACCGTTATTAAACAGCTTACGGCAAAAAGAACAACTTTTTTCATAAACTCACTCCTTATTTTATTAATATTGCAATGTATCAGCAAAAATAGTTAATTCCGATGATATTTCAGCAAATGCGGATATGTTTTGGTTTGTTTAATGTTTGACCTCACTGTTTTTATAGTCTTGAATGAATTATACTGCTTATTTGAGGATTTTATTCCTTTTAATAGAAAAAACTGCTATTGGGATTAAATAAATTGATATTTTTTTTTAAAAAATTAATCATATCTTTGCTGGATAAGGAAATAGTGCTATTTTTGCGTCAACATGTAACAATTGTTCAATCACATTTCAATACACAAACAACTATGGAAGAAATTTTGAAAAAAGCTGCTGAGCTTTACAGTGCTTTCGCTAAGGATGCCAATGCTCAGGTAGAAAAAGGTAACAAAGCTGCCGGAACACGTGCACGCAAGGCTTCATTGGAGCTTGAAAAACTTATGAAGGAATTCCGTAAAGCATCTCTTGCAGCTTCAAGGTAAGAGTATTTTATGAACGAAAGGAGAAGGAGGGTACAGTTCGAACTGCACCCTCCTCTTTCTTTCGTTTTTTTGGCAGTATAAGTTTGAAACTAAACAGTGTAAGTTCGCAATTGTAACTATACCGGCCTTGTTAAACTTTATATACTTTACTCCATATATTTTAGGATACGGCCGCTTATTTGAAGGAGCGAGATTTCGCATATCTTGATATCATACTCTACCTGCAGGAGGCTCTCCTCGGCATCGAGAAGCGATTTTTGGGCCTCGCGCATCTCTATTCCTGACAGATTGCCAAGCATGTAGCGCTCCTGGGCAATCTCCATTGTCTCCTGTGCGGTCTTGAGATTCTGCTTCTGGAGTTCAAGCAAAAGCAGGTTGTTGCGGTAGGCCTGCCAGAAATCATCCAGATTGGCACGCAGATGCAGTTCCAACTGTTCGACTGTCGTCTCGGCGCTCATGATGTCGAGCAGGGCGTTGCGCTCCTGGGTACGCTGTCTGCCGTTAACAAGGTTCATTCCCAAGGTCGCCCCGAAGCTCGGCCCCCAGTTGGTGCGGTCGGAGTTGACGCTGTTCCCATAAATGCTATGGGTAAGGCCGTAGGCGGCATTGACACGCAGATAGGGATAGTTGCGGGATTGTACGGTCTTGCGGTCCTGAATTGCAACGGAGCGGTTGCTTTCGGCCTGTAGCAGTGAGGCGTTAGTCGCCATCATGTCATCGTAAAGAGTTTGGTAATCAAGCCCTTCGATAAGGTTGATGGCGGTATCGGCAGCATGATGTACCAAGGTGAGGTCCTGATTGGACATGAGCCTGTTTATCCGGATGTTGGCCGATGCCAGAGCTTCGCGCTGTTTGAGGCTCCTTGCACTGTCGGCATTGAAATAGACCTGAGCCTGTTTCAGATCCAGACGTGAGTCGCCGCCCATATCATAACGTGAGCTGACAATGCGCAGACGCTCTTTTGAGAGAGCGGCGGCATATTCCAGATTCTTCAAACGTATTGTCTGCCTTACCAGATTGTAATATTCGGAGGTAAGGCTGGCAATATAGTCTTCAAGCGCTGTCCGGGTTCTGATTGTGCCCTGTCTGTGCATCTCTTCCAGAAGGTTGCGTGTGGCTTGTATGCTGAATCCTTCAAAGAGTGTCCAGTCGGCGCGGACCGAGGCATTAAGTGTTTGGTCAAAGACATCGCGGTTGGAGACTGTTGAGCCATCGGATGCGAGTGTGACATCACTGTTGGATACGGAGCCCGAGTAGCCGCCCGAAATGTTTACGGAAGGCATTCCGCCTGCATATGACCAGGAGTCGTTGTTGGCAGCCTTCTCTTCGGATATTTTAACCAGCCTTATTTGATAACTGTTGTTGACGCCCTTTTCAAGGCACTCTTTAAGTGTCATTGTTTGTGCTGCGGCAAATGTGCTGCAGAGTATGGCCGGAATGATTATATATAGTTTTTTCATTTTTTGGCTTTCAGTTTTCTATCGGTTGAAATATAGCTGTAAACGGCGGGCACAATATATATTGTAAAGAAGGTGGAGATAAGCATTCCGCCTACCACGGCTGTTCCCATGGCTATACGGCCGGCGCTGCCCTCACCGCGGGCTAACATGAGCGGCAAAAGTCCTAGTATGGTGGATACGCTGGTCATGAGTATGGGTCTCAGACGCTGGAGCGATGCCTGACGGATGGCTGTCTGTTTGTCTATTCCGATATCCTGTTTCTGGTTGGCAAATTCCACAATGAGGACTCCGTTCTTGGCGACCAGTCCTATCAGCATTATCATTCCTATCTGACTGAAAATGTTCATGGTTTGAGAGCCGGCGCGCAGGAAGACAAGTGCGCCGAATACTGCCAAAGGTACTGTGATCATTATGATAACCGGGTCTTTGAAGCTTTCGAACTGGGCAGCCAGGATCAGGTATATTAGCAGAAGAGCAAGTCCGAAGGCAAACAGCAGGCTGTTGGAACTTTCACGGAAATCTTTGGACTGACCGGTGAGTGAGGTGCGGAAGGTGTCGTCGATTGTCTCTTTGGCTATCTTGTCCATCTCATCGAGAGCCTGACCTAATGTGTAGCCTTTGCCAAGTCCTGCCGATACGGTGGCCGACACAAAGCGGTTGTAACGGTACAGGCGGGGCGGGGCGATATCCTCCTTCAGTTCCACCAGATTGTCCATCTGTATCATTTCACCGCCTCTGTTGCGCATATATATTGACTTAAGGTCCTGAGTGGTGTTGCGCTGCTGCCGGTTTATTTCGCCTATTATATCGTACTGCTTTCCGTTCATATACATGTAACCCATACGCTGACCGCTCAATCCCCACTGGAGTGTTTGGGCTATGTCGCGTGTACTTACTCCGAGCAGATTGGCCTTTTCGCGATTTATGGAGATACGGACCTCGGGCTTGGAGAACTTCAGGTCGGCATCGGCCATCTGGAAGGCGGGATTCTCATTTACGCGGGCCAGGAAAACAGGCAGCACCTCCTGCAGTTTCTCTATATTGGTGGCCTGAATGACATATCGTACTGGCATTCCGCCGCGGCCGCCTGAAAATGAGGATTGCTGCTGCACGAATGCGCGGGCATCGTTTTCACGTCTGACCGCATCACTCAATTTATCGAAGACCTCCATCTGGGAATAGTCGCGTTCTCTTATGTCTTTGAGTGTTATCTGGATGTTGCCGCCTCCGCTGGATACCCGTGCGGTGACGAATCGGGCATCCGGTACTATTGAGTCAACCACATCGTTTATGCGTTCAGTGTAGTCGCGCATATATTCGTAGGTAACCCCTTCGGGGCCTTGCGTACGTATGGTAACCTGCGAGCGGTCCTCTAACGGCGCCATTTCGGCAGGGGTTTTATTCCACATCCAGACTGCCGCCCCAAGTGCCAGCACCATTGTGGCAAGGGCAATCCAGCGGTTACGCAGAATAAAATCAAGACTCTTGCTGTAGTAGCGGTTCATGCCCTCAAAGAAGGGTTCCGACCAGCGATAGAAAAAGTTTTTCTTTTCGCGTCTGACCAGAATCTTGGTGGAGAGCATAGGAGTGAATGTGAGTGCGGCAAACGTAGATATTATTATTGCGCCGGAAATCACGAAGGCAAATTCGCGGAACAGACGTCCGGTCTGTCCCTCCATAAAGACTATAGGTATAAATACACAAAGGAGCGTGATAGATGTGGAGATAACGGCGAACAGGATCTCTTTGGA
>DDLZ01000115.1:1315-6986 GCA_002340405.1 Bacteroidales bacterium UBA2559 | reverse complement strand
TTCCAGCCGCGTGAACCGTTCAGCCCTCTGTTCGGACAGATGGAGAAGACAAATGTGATGGCCGAGCTCCAGATCACTCAGGAGTACATGGGTCATAGCAATCATATGGTCTATCTGCATCCCATGTGGAAAGAGGTGCTTGACAGCGATACATATCAGAAAGGCAAGGGCAGTACGGTTGCAGCCATAACCCTTGGCAAGGTACATGGCAATAACATCAATGCGATTGCAGGCGTTACCAATATCGGCGACAGCATCAACTGGTGCGGACACCATCTGGCACAGGCCAACTGGTATGCATACGGACGTATGGTATGGAATCCCGAACTCAGCTCGGAGCAGATCCTTGACGAGTGGCTCAAGCAGACATTCACCGACAATAAGAAGTTTCTGGAGCCGATGATGGAGATAATGATGGCATCGCACGAAGCATCGGTAAAATATGAGATGCCCCTGGGCCTGCACCACTGCTTCTCACATGCCGGCCACTACGGCCCCGGCCCTTGGGAATCGGCTTCACGTCCCGACTGGATGCCGCCTTACTATCATAAGGCAGCGGCTGACGGCATAGGCTTTGACCGTACCGTAAACGGATCCGATGCAGTGTCACAGTATCATGAGCCGCTCAAGTCTCTTTATAACAATGTGGAGGCCTGTCCTGAGAACCTTATACTCTGGTTCCACCATCTGCCCTGGGATTACAAGATGAAGAGCGGCCGTACCCTTTGGGATGAGCTCTGTTACACCTTCCAGGAGGGTATAGATGAAGCGCGCGGATTTATAGATGTATGGGAGAGCGTGGAGAAGTATGTCGATGCACACCGTTACCGACAGGTACATGACAAGCTGGTACGTCAGGCTAAAGATGCCATATGGTGGCGTGATGCTATGATGCTCTACTTCCAGACATTCTCAAATATGCCCATACCTGCCGACTGTACACCGCCGCAATATACCATTGATGAGCTGCGTAATTTCCGTTTACGCCTCTCTATCTATGAGACGCCTGCGCTTGACAAGTTGCCGGAATATGTGCTTGAATAGTGACATTTGGAGAATAAAGAACTTAATTAACCCAAAACAATAGAACAATGACTCAAGACCAGATACAAAGGCTGGAGGAGACAATCCGGTACGAGAACGATAAGATCCATGTGGCGCTTATTGCCGACAGTCCCTGGATCCCGGGCTACTGCGGTGACACATTTATAGATTATTATGCCCGCAATGAGGTCTTTATTGCCGGCAACCGTAAGATACGCAAGGATTTTCCCGATGCCATATTTGTGCCGAGCTGGTGGGTGGAGTACGGAATGGCGGCCGAGCCTACGGGATTCGGCTGTCCTACCTGCTTCTTTGAAGATAATCTGCCCCACATGTATCCTTTGACCGAGGACCTTGAAACAGCAGGGGAGTTTTTTGGAAATCTCCGTATGCCCGATCCCAAGGCTGACGGATTTATGCCGCTTATTCTGAATCAGCAGCGTTATTACCAAAAACTTATGGAACAGGATGGGGAAGAGGTCTATATGGTCTGCGCACGCGGACCGTTTACGGTAGCATCGCATATGTTTACCGTTACGCAACTGCTCATGCTCATGATGACTGACCCCGAAGCTGCCGATAAACTGCTCAGCAAGACCGTCGAGTGCGTGAAGCTCTGGCTTGAGGCACAACTTGACAATGTCAAAACGGCAAAGGCTGTCATGGTACTGGACGATGTATGCGGTTATTTCAGTCCCGAGGACTTCAAGACCCTGTGTATGCCCTACATGAAGCAGGTTTTCGATGCTTTCCCTGAGGTACGCCGCTATTTTCACAATGACTTCACATCGAACTCATGCTATCCTTATCTTGCCGAAATGGGTGTTGAGGTCTTCAACTTTACCCATATGCAGGAGATAGGCGAGTCCCGTAAGCTGGTCGGCGACAAGGTGGTCTTTATGGGCAATGTGCCGCCTATGCTGCTTGCTCAAGGTGACCCCAAGACGGTCTATGAAACCACAAAAAGTGTGATTGAGAGCTATGTGGCGGCCAACGGCAGCCATCACGGCCTTTTGATCGGTCCGGGCGGCGGCATGCCTATGGGAGCTGTAAAACCCAATATCGATGCAATGATTCAGGCAGTCAAGGATTACAATCTAACCTTGTAATATCAACAACATAAATGAATGAAAATGAGAAATACGAAAAGACTGTTTGTGACAACACTCCTAATTGCGATTGCTATGGCGCTTAATGTTTCATGCGGCAGTAAAGCCGTTCAGACGGGTGACTCAGTTCCGCTCACCGTAGGTAATCCTTATCTGCCTTTGTGGGAATATATTCCCGACGGCGAACCTTACGTATTTGAGGATCCTGACAATCCCGGCAAACTGCGCGTCTATGTTTACGGTTCGCATGACAGTCGCAAAACCGACTATTGCGGTCGCGAACAGGTGGTCTGGTCGGCGCCGATCGAGAATCTCAACCACTGGCGTTATGACGGCGAGATACTGAAGGTTGACAAGAATGCTCTCGGGCAGCCTTTAAACCCGCAGGGATTGGGCGATGTGCTTTTTGCACCTGACGTAACATTGAAGATTGAGCCCGACGGCAGCAAGACCTATTATCTCTATCCGAATGACCAGGCATACGGACGTAACACCTTGATAGCAAAGAGCTCAAGACCTGACGGTCCCTTTGAGGTCTGCAACTGGAGTAAGGATAATCCCAACAGGACCGAGGGCGTGCTTGAGTTTGACCCGGCCGTTTTTGTCGATGACGACGGGCGCGTATATGGTTACTGGGGATTCGAACGTTCATTTGCCGCCGAGCTTGACCCCGCTACTATGGCTACCGTCAAACCCGGTACGGAGATTGTAAGCGATATGGTCTCGGGGCGATATCAGCCCGGCGACTTCAAGTTCTTCGAAGCTGCCTCTATCCGCAAGATAAAGAACAAATATGTCTTTGTTTACAGCCGTTTTACCCATGAGGGCGAATTCGGACTGCCTACGTCAAACTATACGCTGGCATATGCTTACAGCGATAATCCTCTGGGACCATATACCTATGGAGGAACAATCATAGATGCCCGCGGTCGTGATATTGATGAGAACGGGCGCGTGATTGCATCGGCTACCATTGACGGAAACACCCACGGCGGCATTTGCGAAATTAACGGACAGTGGTATGTCTTTTATCATCGCCAGACAGGGTTGAACGAGTTTGCCCGTCAGGCAATGGTCTCTCCCATAGAGGTTGCCGTTGACGAGAGTCCCGGAGGCAGGGTCTTCATTTCCGAGGCTGAATATACCTCGGAAGGGTTTTCATTGGACGGTCTGGACCCGCTGGAGCCCCATTCGGCCGGCATTGCCTGCTGGTACACCGGACCAAGGATTACCGAGCGCGAATGGCCCAACTACACCTTTTACGGCTCGTATGTAGCGCCGGAGTATGGTACTGACGACAAATTTGAGGCTCCCTACGCTCTGCGTAACAACACCAATCCGGTGGTGAACAACACCGACGGCTCAATCGTAGGTTACAAGTATTTTAATTTCACCGCCACACAGAACCGAAAGAACGTAAAACTGCTCCTGAATCTTATTCCCGGAGGTATTGACGGAAAAATCACCATAATGCTTGACAGACCCTGGGAATCTCAGGGCGGCAAGATACTTGGCCAGATAAACCTTACATCCGATATGGCTCAGGTCCCGACTCAGCTTACAGTCGCGCTTCCTGCTCTGAAGGAGTTTACGGGCAAACATGCACTGTTTTTCAAATTCTCATCGGACACAAAGGAGAAATCGCTCTGTACGCTTCTTGACTTCGTTTTCAGGAAGTAGTTATATATTTCAAGGTGAAAATTATTAAGTGTAAGCTAACAAACCTGTTTACACTTAATTTTTTTCATTATTTTTGACCTTTACTCTAACGAAAACCAATAAGATATGAATCTACAGGAACTTACCGATGCCATTGTTGCCGGTAATTTGAATGGCGCTACAGCCCTGACGCAGCAGGCTCTCGACGCGGGTGTGCAACCTCAGACGATAATTAACGATTACCTTATCAAGGGGATGGAGATAATCGGCGCCCGTTTCAGCGAGGGCAAAGCTTTTGTGCCCAATCTGCTTATGTCGGCGCGTGCCATGAAGGGCTGTCTGGATATTCTCAAACCGCTGATGAAGGGCGATACGAGTATATCATACGGCAAAGTGGTGATAGGCACGGTTAAAGGCGATTTGCATGACATCGGAAAAAATCTTGTAGCTTCGATGTTTGAAGGCTCGGGTTTTGAGGTGATAAATCTCGGCATAAATGTTGACGCCGCTACTTTTGTAAAGGCGGTTGTTGAGAATGATGCCGATATGCTCACCTTGTCGGCTCTGCTTACAACTACAATGGATTATATGAAAGATGTCATAAAGGCCGTTGAAGATGCCGGCATACGCGATAAGGTCAGGATTATGGTTGGCGGCGCTCCTCTGAATGCGGTCTTTGCCGAACAGATTGGAGCCGATGCCTATGCGGTCGATGCCAATGAAGCGGTAATAGTTGCCAAAAAACTGTTGGGTAAAGCTTAGCCGGAGCTGTTTTGGAGTCTCTTTGGAATTATTTTGGAGTTCTTTAGAACTGTTGTGAGGATGGTGTTTTGAGCCGAAGGCGGGACTCGAACCCGCGACCTACGCATTACGAATGCGTTGCTCTGCCAACTGAGCTATTTCGGCAACAGATGTTGGGAATCAGGCTGCAAAGGTAGCTATTTTGTTCGAAAGCCGAGACCCTAAACGGGTTCTTTTTCAAAACAAGGGTTAATTGGGTCATGATTTGGTTTAATTCGCTTTTTTAAGTTACTTTGCACGTCATTTACCTCTATTGAATGACCGGTTTTATTAACATAACTGAACAGATATGAAGTACGCTTTGGTTACAGGCGGTTCAAGAGGCATCGGACGGGCTGTATGTCTTAGATTGGCGGCTTTGGGCTATCCCGTAATCATCAACTATAAATCGAATTCCGGTGCCGCAGCCGAAACCAAACAGGCTGTCGAGGAGGCCGGCGGTCATGCCGAACTGCTGCAGTTTGATTTGAGTTCTCAGGAGCAGATAGAGCAGGCTATTGAGAGCTGGCAGGAGGCCCACAAGGAGGACCACATTGCCGTTCTGGTAAATAACGCCGGGATCCGCCGTGACAATCTTATGGTGTTTATGCAGAACGATGACTGGAACTCTGTCATAGATACCAGCCTGAACGGTTTTTTCTATATAACAAGGCGTCTGCTTAAGTATATGATGACCAATCGGTGGGGCAGGATAGTGAACATGACCTCTTTGTCGGGTATCAAGGGTCTGCCCGGACAGACCAACTATTCGGCGGCCAAGGCAGCGCTCATAGGGGCTACCAAGGCTCTGGCGCAGGAGGTAGCCGCAAGGAATATAACCGTCAATGCCGTTGCCCCGGGATTTATAGCTACCGATATGACCAAAGACCTGCCCGAAGATGAACTTCGTAAAATGATACCTGCAGGCCGTTTCGGACAGCCTGATGAGGTGGCTGCAATCGTTGGGTTCCTGGTCTCCGATGAGGCCTCATATATAACCGGCGAGGTCATTTCGGTTAACGGCGGACTTTACACATGAGTTTTACAATCAATTAATTATATCTAATTATGAAAAGAAC
>DDLZ01000115.1:0-1273 GCA_002340405.1 Bacteroidales bacterium UBA2559 | reverse complement strand
TGAAAGCCTACAGTGTACGTGTGCCAAGCGGCTATCAGGGGCATCTGGAGTATTCCAACCTCTTTTACCTAAAGGGCGGAACATCAATGAACATTGCCACCACTCACGGATTCTATTATTCGCCCAACATGTTTATCGGTCTGGGTTTGGGTCTTCACATTGCTCCCGATAATGTTTTTGTGCCCGTATTCGCATCGGCCAAGTATATTTTCAATTACACTACCAGAGTTTCGCCGGCAATTCAGATGCGCATGGGTTCTTTCACTAACGAGGATGGGGTAAAACCCTATTGTGATATGTCTATGGGACTCAGATTTGCTTCGGAACGCGATTTTGCATTCTCAATACAGCTTTGCGGTTCATATTTTGCACCGTTTAACAGTACTCGGGGCAGTTATTGGGACGAAACCAGTAACCGTTATGTAACGACAACAGAAAAGGTGGAATTGTCAAATGTAGGATTGAGATTAGGTATTGAGTGGTAACAATCTGAATTGGATATGGGCAGAGTAGTAATTACAGGAATGGGTATTTGGAGTTGCATAGGTCTGAATCTGGATGAGGTGCGCAACTCTCTTTTTGCGGGCAAATCCGGTATCGGAGTTGAGCCGATCCGTAAAGAGTACGGTTACAGGTCAGCCCTTACGGGGATAGTTCCCAAACCGACTCTTAAGGGAGTTCTGGACCGTCGTACCCGTGCCGGCATGAGTGAGGAGGCCGAATTTGCATATATGGCATCGGCCGAGGCATTCAAAAACGCCGGTGTTGATAACGACTACCTGCTAAAGAATGAGGTGGGGGTTATTTTCGGCAATGATTCGAGTGCGCTGCCGGTCATTGAGACTGCCCGTATCATGAACGAGTACCGGGATTCCGCCATGTGTGGTTCGGGGCTTATCTTTCAGTCTATGAACTCCACTGTCAACATGAATATAAGTCCCATATTCCAACTGCGCGGTATAAACTTTACCGTCAGTGCGGCCTGCGCCAGCGGTTCGCACGCCATAGGGCTGGGATATATGATGATTCGGCAAGGCTTGCAGGATATGGTGCTGTGCGGCGGTGCGCAAGAGGTAAACTATATGTCAATGGCATCGTTCGATGCTCTCTCTGCCTTCTCGATCAGGATGGATGAGCCTCACAGGGCTTCGCGTCCGTTTGACCGTGACCGTGACGGCCTTGTGCCGAGCGGCGGCGCGGCTGCCCTTGTGCTTGAGGATTATGACCATGCCGTCAGGCGCGGCGCTCCGATTCTGGCCGAGATACTGGGTTA
>DDLZ01000013.1:3460-5457 GCA_002340405.1 Bacteroidales bacterium UBA2559 | reverse complement strand
AGGGGGTTTTTGGATGTTGCGTTTTTGTTACGGTAGATTTTGGGAAAAAGGGAAGAAAGAATAGATAGGATTTGGAAACAGGGGTTGCAGAGCGAGTTCGACAAGCCATATTTTAAGGAGTTGACCGACTTTGTGCGTCTGGAGTATGGACGTACTGCAATCTATCCGCCGGCACGGCTGATTTTCAACGCCTTTGACCTCTGCCCTTTCGACAAAGTCGAGGTGGTCATAATAGGGCAGGACCCTTACCATGACTATGGGCAGGCGCACGGTCTCTGCTTCTCGGTTGTTGACGGCGTACCGTTTCCCCCTTCACTCAGGAATATCTTCAAAGAGATCAGCAACGATTTGGGCAAACCGGTGCCGGCAAGCGGCGACCTGACACGCTGGGCGCGCCAGGGCGTATTGCTGCTCAACGCCACGCTTACGGTACGCGCCGGAATGGCCGGTTCGCATCAGGGCAAAGGGTGGGAGGTGTTTACCGATGCTGTAATAAGCCGGCTCAACTCCGAGCGTCATGGACTTGTCTTCATCCTTTGGGGCGGTTACGCCAAACGTAAGGGCGCCATCATTGACCGCAGCAAACATTTAGTGCTAAGCTCGGCACATCCCTCGCCGTTGTCGGCACACAACGGATTCTTCGGCAACCACCACTTCAGCCAAACCAACGAATGGCTGGTAAGGCACGGCAAAACACCCATCGATTGGTAAAGTTTTAGAACGCCCGGTGGTTAGATTTGAAGGATACTTGGCGGTTCTAAAGCTTGGGAAACGCTTAATGGTGGAATTTGGTAACGCCTAATAGCCGGCCCGAATGGGAAAATGTCCCGATTTGAGCGGGCGTCTAAAGATTTCGGATGTTGTTGTCCATCCACTGCCATTTTCTGCGGAAGCCCTCCTTCATGCTGTCGATTGACTGCTGAAATGTCATGTCAATGTCTCTGTTCTCGTCGCCGGCATGGTTCTGGATACGGCCCCAGATTCTGTAATTGCACTCCTCAGAGGCGCGGATGCTGTCGGCCATCATATCAATGTAGTCGGGCAGCCCTGCAAACTCATATTTGAGCATCTCCCAACGCTCTATTAGACGCTCTTTGAATTTGGGGTCTTTGAGCAGGCTTGTATAGTAGAACTTTGCCCGGGAACTGCTAGTTTTGGCAGAGATGCTAAGCCCCTCCCACTGATATGCACGGCTCGGCATAAAGGTATGGTAGTCAAAATCCCAAACCGGTCCGAAACAGAGCTTGCGGTCGCGGTCTATATAGAGGAAAAAGCTGTGAGGACCGTTGCTTGGCCAGCTGTTGTAGAAATCGTGGTTCTGAGCCATCTCATTTATAAGGGCATAGTCAATGGCCTTGTCAACATCAATATATTTCTCATATTCATGGTTTTTGACGCGGGTCTCATCGTTCAGCACCGCCTCCATCTCCTCAATGAATTTCTTGAAATATTTGAAAACCGGATCGTTTGTTGAAATAACGTCAATATCGGGATCCTTCAAGACATAGGGCAAATTGTAGATCTTGCTCCAGAATCCCAGCTCCGGATTGTCAGTATAGTATTCGAAGTAGGTCTCCATCTCGGCAAAGATGCCTCCCAATTCGGGAGTCTCCAGATTGGGATCGTCAATGTCAATTCGGTTCTCGTCTATTTTGGCCTGCTCGCACAGATAGTAGTTCCCGACATGCTTGCCGTTGAAAACCAGCTCGACAAACTGTCCGCGTATGGTGTAGGGCAGGTCTGTCTGTTTTGAGAGCCAGAAAGCGGCATCGTTGCGCATAAGCGTGCGGTCCTTGTAGTTTGCCAGAAGTATCCACCGTTTGTGCTCAGGCATACCTAGTATTTCGGCTCTCTTATCAAGTCTCAGCGCATAGGGCTTCTTTACGAAAGTCCAGGTGTTGTTGCCCCGGCCGCGTATGCTCATCCTTCCCTCATAGTCCAACCGGCCGTCGGGATAGACAATCTTCATGGTCGCCCCCGGTGTCCATACCGTTTTA
>DDLZ01000013.1:0-3351 GCA_002340405.1 Bacteroidales bacterium UBA2559 | reverse complement strand
CGTGAAAATCGGTTACCGGCAGATAGGCATGGTAGGTCATGCTTTTGGAGTCATACTTCATATCTTTGGCGTCTATCTTTACGCCAAGCATTCTGAATGAGACCCTTTTGATAACGATAGGGCGTGACTGCATCACTGTGTCGGGGCAGATTACGGCTATACAAACCGTATCGGACTTTGTCGATATATCATCTGTCAGATTCACTCTCAAGAGCCAGGTGCTGTCTGGCAGCATCTCACTGTTCTGCAGAACAGCGTTTGTGCCGGACTCTCCAAGCCGGTTGACAAGTTGCAGACTGACCGTATCGGAGAGCAGCAGATCCCACGGAACGGTGCGCAGATATACTCTGGCCAGACTGTCCTTTTCGTAGGCCGATGCTTCGCCTGACAGAATTTCCAGAGAACGGGGGATTATCGTGTCGTTCTTATCTTTGTCCGGTGGAGTGATAATGGGATCATCCGGCTGTTCAAAAGCGCTCCTGTCATCACTGCACGACGCTGCCGCGGCTGCCGTCAAAGCAGCCAAAAACAGTATCCTGATTCCTGTACAGAGCCTTTTTCTCATCTTGTATTAGGTTATTACCCTCCAAAAAGAGTAGGATTTCTATCCTTATTTGATGTAAATTTATTCAAAATAATTGATATCACAACAAATAGCGGACAATGAATCGGAAACACAGCCGAAACCAAGGCGTGGCCGAAACCAAGATGTCGCTAACGGAAAGGAGGCCGAACGGGAATGGCTCTCGTAGGGAGCGGTTTTGTTGGGTAGAAATTGGACCTGGTGCCAGCCAAAAGATGGCACCGAAGAACCCTTTTGGCTCGTAAGGAGCGGTTTTGTTGGGTGGAAGTTGGACGGGAACGGCTATCGTAGAGAGCGGTTATTTGAGAAATTCCTTCATTGTGTTGGAATACATGTTCCCGTAATGTTCCGCGTTGTAAACTGTGGCGTGCGAACCTACCGTTTGCCGGGCAAGTTTGTAGTAGAGATCCCGCATCGTGATGTTGGGAGTCTCGTCAATCGCCTCCTGAAACGCACGGGTAAAACCGTTTGACAGCCATATTCCCATTTCGGAGTCTTTCATGTCGGCTTTGGATGTTTCGTATGCATTGGCAGCCGTCATGAACAATACGCCCGGAATGCCGATACATGCTTCACCTATGGAACCGGAATAGCAGGCATCCATAGCGAACAGAATTTTCCGGTATCGCTGCTCATTTTTCATTGCCTGCAATATGTCGCGTACCTGCGAGCCATAGACCGTTGCATGCGAACCCCATGCCAGCATGTTATAATTTCCATGCCCGCACCAAAAGACAATAACATTATCGTTCTTCCCGGAAGAAATGACATGCGGCAACCGGTCAGAAGAATTTCCCAGAAGGATCTCTTTCAGGTCATCAATTGTCACATCATTAATATTGTAGTCCACCACCATATCCTGATAAAGGTTCTCCCCATCGGGCCTCACTTTCACCACACCGGGATAGAGATTGCGTGAGTCGTACGCTATATTGTCGGCAATAATCATAACAATATGGTCATCGTCATATCCGTGGCGTTTCAGTATTTGATACATGGCCATTGCATCCGCCTGATGGCGGTAGTTTGCCCATGTGTCCGATGTGCCGATTACCACCGCCCAGTTCCCTTTGTGCTCCCCGTAATTGAAATCTTCCTGCTGCCGGTTGAACTCCTGGAGGTAATCCGTTTGGGTCTGCCATGTTTGTAACATGGAAATAGTCCGTCCGCTTCTGTCGGTGGAGAGATATTCAAGCGTGTGGTATTTACCGTCCTTCAAAACCCAATGACAATAAGAGGAGTTCAATACGCTGGCATGGTGTTTTTGATCAAACGTCCAGTCGCCGGTTACTCCGCTCAGGTTTGGAAAACCGCCCGATTGCAGACTGAGCAACGCTGCCTGCATGTCGATTGCCATCCAACCTCGGTTCCAACTGTCCCGCCCATCCACAATACTCTTTATCGACCCGTTCAAGTCTGCATCCCCAAAAGAGGCAAGCGCATAGCTCAACAGGGAGATGGCATCAAACAGATGCGCCTCACCTGCCACCGGTGATTCACCAAACCTGGAACGGTAGGCATTTATAAAGCCGGAAGCCGGATCGGCGCTTGGCGATACGCCTTCGTAACTGTTTTTAATCTTGCCGGCCAGGGCTTTGGAATGTGCCACATCGGAACAATAGATCATCGGGAATGGTCCATCTATTTGGTCATATACTTCATCGAACAGTTGAAAGTCGGACTGTTTAGACGGGGCAAACAGCAAAGCCCCTCCGATAAAACGTCTATCTGCAAAATGAGCCACCCCATTTTTCAACTCTTCACTGTTCCGGTAAATCACCACATCTTTCACTTGCAGTCCCAACTCAATGGCTTGATAGGCAAACCAATCGCTGAAGCTCTTTCCGTAGTCGTCATCGGCGGTAAGCAGACTGACATCATACATTTCCGATACGGCCACTTGCATCAGCAGGATTTCGCATTGTGTGATGTCGCTTTGTGCCAGGTTCCACACGTATCCTTTTCCGGCAAAGATGCGCTGAAACTCGGTTGAGGTAGCCAGCGGAAGGATCAAGGTCTTTTGCTTTGCAGCACAGGCGGCAGCTGCCAGCCTTGCGTTTTTTGAGCTGTAAGGACCTATGATCGCCTTATATGAATCGTCTGAAGCCACCCGTGACAGATATTCGGGTAAATCGGCATCATCCTCGTTTTTCAGTTCCACCTCTATGTCGGTAATTTTTGGAAGTCCGGCTTGTGCCTGCCGGAAGTTTTCCAAAGCCCAGTCTATGGTGCGGCTCCAGTCATTACCCGAAGAGAGAGGCATGACAACCGCCACCTTATAAGATACTTTTTCAGTTTTGAGCTTATCCGTATCACCGTTACAGCCGATGACGACCCACGGAATGATAAACCAAAAAATCAGCAGCACTCTATTTCTCATAATAGCTCTTTTCTGCTTTCAAAGCCGATTGATAATGGGTATCGTAGGCTTCCTGTCGATNNGGGTATCGTAGGCTTCCTGCCAATAATCGGGAGTGTCGCAGTAATAGTCCTCCCAAACGATACAATTGTCGAAAAAACCGGCATTGACGGTCACATCGGTAAAATCTTCCGCCAGGCCGCCTTCCAGATGTTTCTCCATTTTGTTTCCGGCAAGCCAGTTGTTTAAAAACGTGTTCAGCACCCGGTCTATATTCAATATCAGCGAGAATGGGGTACGGGTGGAATAACCGGAACAATCCACATCCATCCCGGCAATCAGCATTCCCGAGAACATATCCTCTCTTACATATTTATACACGCCGTTGTTCGACCCTCCTGCAAGCGGA
>DDLZ01000118.1:3413-15945 GCA_002340405.1 Bacteroidales bacterium UBA2559 | reverse complement strand
CACTAAATGTAACACTACCTACGCAACCGGCAAATACTGCCTGCATTCCTACAATCATCATGATCTTTACAAATAGTTTTCCTTTCATATTTATTAATCTAAAATTTTTATTCCGATTTTGTTTGGGTTGGGGTATCAGCCTGTCTGCTTACGTTGCTTACGCAGGCCGATCTTTTTTCTTATTTTATAAGGCCAACGCGAAATACGTTGCGGCACCTTTATAACCCATCTTATTATTTTGTCGCCAAAGAACAACAGCCTGTCAAAAACTCCGAATTTGGGTCTTTCCATGCCGCGAATAGAGTAGGTCTGGTCAATCAGTGCGTCTATTCGCGCCTTCTGCATGCCTCGTTTCGGCTCAAAGAATTTTACAGCCCAGTCGGGCGTAGTATAGAATCTGGCAAACCATGAGTGCATACAGAGCGTTTTTCCTTCAAGGTCCAGCAGGATGGTGCTGGTCCCATCCTCATGACGTGCTGATGGCAGATAGAGTGTCTTGAAATTATAGGCAGTCCAGAGGAAAAACCGGTAGTAGGGTTCATAGTCGCATCGCTCAAAATCATATTCGGTTTCAAGTCTCTCCTTTGGGAAACGGCGTATCATCTCATCTTTATGAGCGGCGTAATCGAACTCTTTTACCTCTTTTTTGTCAAATTTTGTCCTGATAAGTTTAAGATTCAGGATGTTGAAGAAGGGATTGGTGACAAGAGGGTTGCCGGAGCGCGGACAATATCCGCCGCCATCGGGACAGCCGGCATTGGCGTAACCGTTCTCAATCACATAGTCGGCAAGCCTGAACATGGCTTCGGGATCGGCCAAAAAGGCATCCTCATCGATGTTTATGGCAACATCGCACTGGGTATCCTTAAGCATTGTGTAGAAGTAGCCGTCGGCAGTCTGGTCCGTCAGACGCACAATCGGAACGCCAAGCCGGTCAAACAGCTCCCTGGAGTTGCGGTAGAGCCTGAGGTTGAACGAACGGGTAAATATTTTAATTCTTTCCATATTACAGATTTGTCAGATAGTCTTTTATTGCAAGCAGAGTTCCCTTTTTGAAGCAGAGCCGGTCAATGGCGCAGCGGTACTGCCGGTAGATATTCTTCTCTTTGGCATACTCCTTGACTTTACAGAATGATTTTATCCTGTTTTTCCATCGGGCGCGTTCCTTGACGCGACTCACAGAGGTATCGCGGGGTATGTAACGGTAGAGAGGCCTCTCTATGTAGGCCGAACTCCGGGCACTCAGCCAGCTACAGGTGACAAAGCAGGAGTCCTCGGCGCTGCGTTGAAGTGGGAACCGTATCCCGTTTTCAAGTATGAATTCTCTGCGGAATGCATATGTCCAGAGATAGGTTACAAAGCCGGCAAGCGTCTTCTTCCGGCTCTTTTTTTCGAGGATACCGGTATGAACAGCCCTGTTTGAGAGTATTTTGTCGCCGTACCGGGCATCGCAGCAGACTATGTCGGCATCATGTTTTTTTGCTGCAGTGTAGAGTGCTTCGCAATATTCGGGTTCAAGCAGGTCGTCACTGTCGGCAAAGACAAGATATTCGCCGGCCGCCTTTTCAATACCCAGATTTCTGGCACCTCCCGGTCCGCGGTTGGTCCCTGCATCCAGAATGATGAACTCTTTTTCGGAAGGGTGTTCCCTGATATATTTCCGGGCAATATTGATGCTGTCATCACTTCCGCGGTCATCGACCAGAATGACCTGTATGCCGTCCAGAGTCTGAGCGGTTACGGATTCAAGGAAGGCGCCTATGTAGGAGCCGGCATTGTAAACGGGAACAATCAGTGATATCTTCATAGGGATTGAGTCAGAGATTTGAAAAGATCTATCCATTTGTCGGCAATTACCGGGGTTTGGAATCGTTGAGAGGATTCAAGGCCTGCACGGGCCATCTCCTCACGCCGGGTTTTGTGGTCCATGAGCCACATGAGTCTGTCGGCAAAAGCCCTTATGTCGTCTCTTTGAACGATTATGCCGTTTTTACCGTCATCAATAATATCCCGGAGCGATGCGTATGTGTTGAATGCTATGGGTACCACTCCGTTCTGTTGTGCTTCGGTCAATGTTATGCCCCATCCTTCATATGCCGACGTGAGCATGAATATGGAGGCATTTTTGTAGTACGGCATGATCTCCTCTTGCCGGCCTTCGAACGATATGTTTCTCAGTCGCATCCTCTTTGCGATTTTTTTGAACCAGTCAAGATCCGCCCCTCCTCCTACGAGTACCAGTTTCCACTCCTCATGATTACCCGAGAGGTTGACCTTTTTCCACACCCTGAGAGCAAGGGTTATCCTTTTGGACTTTTCGTCCATCCTGGAGAGCATCATTACGGTCTTCTCTTTCTTTCCGATATCTTCCGGCTTAAGGAATGTGTCAAATGAAAGTGCGTTGTGAATTGTGCAGAACTTGTCGTCTGTCTCAATTTCACCCAACGTTGCAAACTTATCATGGAAGCTGTCAGACAGGAGCACCAGCTTGTCGCAATTATCATACATCAATCTGTAACGGTCCCGTATGTATTTTCGGAACAGAGTCTTCAATAACAGGTCGGGAGTCAGGGACAGCAGCACATCTTTAAGGTTCTCAGTGATGTTGCGCCCTCTGGAAATTCTGTACAGACTGCTTCTTAAAGTGTTGCCGATAAGTTCCTCGCCGGGCATGGCATGATAGCAGGCTACGACACTAGTTGCGGTATTGCGTGTTACCCGGTAAACAGCCGGCAGCAGGATCCTTTTGTACTTTATATTGACCAGATTACAGATAACAATGTCAATCTCATTTTTCTTAATAAAACTATTTAGAGCAGTTTCTTCTTTTCCCTCCTCAATTCTCTGTTTGCCGCTGAAATTTGAGACGACCGGCATAGTGCACGGTATGCACCATGCAGAGAAGCAGTTCAGGCCCCGCTCCATAAACTCCTGTGCCAGAGTATGGGTGATGCGCTCTGTTCCGCCCTGCAGCGGGCTGATCTCGTTTTCTGTAAGAAAAAGAATGTTCATGGCTCTACTGTTATTTGTCAGGGGTGAAATTATTGTAACAATCGGCAGTATCCGGACAGATGAATTTGGCGTGAATACGTCTCTTTTCGGGGGGAGGCATCGTCATGTAGTCTCCGTACAGATCTTTCAGCCGGGCATCGGGATTTTTCGGCGCCGGGAACATATGTCCTTCAAATTCAATTTCCGAAAGAGGGAAAATATCCGACAGCAATGTGGGATATCCGTAAGTGGCCTTATTGATCTCCGGCATCATGCGGTTGCGTTTTCTGCCTATGCAGACGATCCTCCACAGAAGCAGATAGAAACGGTTATAAATGGGGTAGACGAGAGCAGAGATCACATTTTTGAAGGTCAGTTTCTGACTGAACCGGAAAAACGAGTGGGATTTGTTTATTCTCCGGCTAAAGAACTTAAAGGTGCGGCGGGATACTGTCGGGTATGGTACCTCCTTAAAGATATCGACGGCAATCCCTTTGCAATATCCTTTTTCGAAATCATCGAGAGTGCCTATCAACAGTGAGTTTTTGTGTCTCAGACGGAACAGACCTCCGCAAACACCCGATCCTCTGTCCAGCTCTTCGGTCTGAAGCATATAGCCGTCACTCAGCTCAGTCTGCCCTATCGCCATAAACTTTTCAAAATCTTCGGCAGGCATAGCCAGGTCCATATCATCATCCCAGGGCACGAATCCTTTATGGCGTACGGCGCCCAGCAGGGTCCCCCATTCCAGCCAGTAGGTAAGTCTATGCTTACGGCAAATGCGGTCAAACTCAATCAGCATTTCAAGCATGATCTCCTGAGCCTTTCTCAACGGAGTACCCGGACTGTTTATCATATTAATCTCATCCATAGGTCAGTTGGAGATAAATTCTAAAATATCGTGTGTAGCTCTGTCATTTTCATCGGGCAATGACATATAGTCATCGTATATGAGTCGGCATATCTCATGACTGTCTGCCGGTCCCCTTAGTCGGTGGCCTTCAAACATAATATCTTTTGTTGGAAACAGCTTTTTTGCAGGTAACTCTTTGAAAAAGAAGAAACAGCCGTAATTCTGCACATATAGGTCTTTGTTAAATATTCTGTCGTAAAGTTTGACAATATCGGTCAAGAAGGCAGAAAAGGGGTAAAGCAGCAGCGCCACATTACGCTTGGCGTGTCCGTCCAGAATCACATTCATCCTGCGGCGTAATATTTTGCCATGGGTGTTTTCCAGAAATCTCTTCTTTTTAACAGTGCCGTTGATCATTGTGAAAACGTCAATCCAGACAGGTTCAGTAACTATCTCTTCATTATAAATTCTTTTAACTGAATATTTCGTATCAACAATCCTTATCCAGGTCCGGTGACACTCTCTGGGAGAGGTCCTGTAATCCACCAACCGGTATCTTTTGGGGAGGTTGCGCAGGAAAACCTTCCTGAATTTACGGTAGTCAACCGCTTTGATACATACGTCCACGTCATCGTCCCAGGGAATGAATCCTCCGTGTCTTACGGCTCCGAGCAGAGTGCCGCCATGGAGCCAGTAGTCAATGCCGTTCTCTCTGCAAATTTTATCAAAAAGGACCAGGATGTCCAGAACATGAAGCTGTTGATTTCTCAACGGGCTTCCCTCCGGATTATACTTTTTGTTTAGTTCCGATTGTATTTTACTCTCAATCATCCCGATATTTTGCTTTTTAGTTTTATGGTTTCCAATATATGTTTTCTTTCGGTAACTGTCAACCCCAATGTATAGACGGCAACGGCTGTTGTCAGGAAGCTGGTCAGGGTGACGACAATGAACCTTGTTATACCGGCATCCATATTTAGGACCAGCGCTACCGGAATTATTGCCGATATCAGGGAGACGATGGCTGTGGGCAAAAGCACCTGTCCGGCATATTCCCTGAAGTTCATCTTCATCTGCACCACCATGATCACAAATCTCATGATTTGGGCAACAGCGGCAGCTATCAGATCGATTATATAGACAAGAGCGGGAGTGCCGTACCCCATCTTGAGTATTATGTAGGATACGGGCAACGGAAGCAGAAGAGCTCCGCATACAAAAATCTGATACCATTTGATGTCACCGGTGGCTCTTACAGCAGTAGCCATAGGGACATGTGTGCTGCTTATCAATGCTGTGATGAGCATCAGACGGCATAATATGACGGTATGTTCGGGTACATCGACCAGCCAGATGTCCAGTATTATCGGAGTCTCAAGAAACACCGGCAAAATAAGGATGAAAAGCAGAAAGTATGAGAACTTCGAACTTTGAAAGACAAGTTTCATCATGCCTTCTTTCTCATTGTTGGCATAGGACTTTGTAATCTGGGGTTTGAAAGCCTCGGAAAAATTGACTATGAACCCGTTGATGTTGACATAGACCTGATATGCTATACCGCGGGCGGCGTTTACCGCCGTTCCGAAGAACATATTGAGCAGCAGATTCAATCCCTGTGTTCTTCCCATATCGGCCAGAGCGCCTATGGTATTCCATCCTATATATTCCGATATCTCCCTGAACTTTGCCTTGTTCCAGTAGAAACGGAATCTGCTCTCTCTGTAGAACAGGGTACAGTAAAAAATATAGAACAGGCTTATTCCTATGGTAATAAGTGCCATGAGACCGGAATATAGAACGAGTTTGTCCATTGTGGTCCTTACCAGCAGGAAAACGATAATCAATTTTAGAACCGTCTCAATAATACTGGAGTAGGCAACGACATGCATCTTCTCATTTGCGAATATAAGTGAAAGATAGGGGGTAGAGACGAGATTGAAAACAAGGGCTATTATTGTGAACTGGTAAACCCAGCCGACTGCACCTCTCCGTTCAGGGAAAAAGCTCACTTTGTTGTAAAGGAACCATAGACCTGCCGTTTCGGCAAGAACCAGCACTATGGCAGCCAGTATTATAAATATTGTGACATTCAGGCAGAAGAGTTTATGCAGTTCATCGTAACGGTTCCGTCCCAACTCATAGGCAAAGTACCTGTTGCTGGCCGATGATAAAGTGGACCTGATAAAAGCGAAGGCAATTACCAGACCCCCGACTGCGGTGTAAAGGCCAAAGTCATCCGCACCCAACACTTTCAGCACAAGCCTTGAGGTGTAGAAGTTGATGAGCATGATGACGCCCATCCTGAAGTAGAGCATCAGTGTGTTCCTTGCTATTCTTTTCTGGTCTATTACAGTCATAGAGCTTAAGGTTTAACTATTTTATCGTAAAGGCCGTACAGAGTCTCGGCTGAAAGCATTACGGGATTGTTTTTAAGACGGATAGGGTTTACGGAACCGGCAAGCTGCCGGAGCTCCTCGCTGCGGTTGACCGAAACGGGATTCTCCAACCCCATCTCATCCATTATTTTGCGGAACCGCTCTATGGCCTCAACCGGCGATCCGGCACCGAGTTCTGCGGAAATCCTGCCGAATATGTGAGCCATATACTCCTCTCCCCGCGGGTCGATACAATCCCCTGTATGAGTTATCATGTGATCCCAGAGCTCAGGCAGACAGACCGCTACGGCATGGCCATGGGGCAGACCATAGATGGATGTGATCTTGTAACTCATGGCGTGGGCCGCCGTGGTGGCCGATATGTTTATGGCACGTCCGGCAAAGTTGGCCGCCAGCATGATTTTAGAGGCGGCATAGGGTCTGTTTTCCAAAATATAGGAACGCCAGTTCTCCCTTATCAGCCGGAGTGCCTGCTGCGCATATTCCCTGCTGTCGGGGGTGGAGTTGACAGACCACCAGCTCTCTATTCCCTGACACAGAGCATCCATCATGGTACATTTCTTCTGATAAACGGGCAGTGTATTCAGGACCTTAGGCTCCAACAGAGCCCAATCGGGCAATATACCGTCGTTGGTCACTGTCTGTTTCTCGCCTTTATAGTAAATGACCGCATTGTGCGTGGATTCGCTGCCCGTCCCGGCAGTGGTGGGAATGGCTATAATCGGTATTCTTGAGCCGTCTATCCCAACATTTTCCAATACGAGCGGCGGGATAATGGCATCTCTGCCCTCTCTGGCCAGAACAGCCAGTTTTATGCATTTGGCAACATCGATTGCGCTGCCCCCTCCAACTGCCAGAATGGCATCGCATGCCTCCTTTTTGAAGAGCTCTATTCCTTTGCAGACATCCTCAAACAGGGGGTTGGGGCTGAAATCCGAGAAGGAAACCTTCTCAACGGCAATATTGTCGATCCGTTCCCTGATGTTGAGAAGAGGAAATGAGGAGTCTGTGACAACAAACAGTTTACGGCTGTTTACTATTGTAAGCAGTTCATCCAGTTCTTCTATGCCAAATACAATCTTATGCATGAGTTATCTTTTCAAAAAATCCATAAGCGCCGCTTTATTCTCAATGGGGGAGGTTGTGGGGCGTCCCAGATCCTTGCGGTTCCCTTTTTTGACCTTTATTTCAAGCAACAGGGGACCGTGAGCCTGTCCGTTGATTTTTTCCAATGCTTTTTTCAGGTCGGCAGGGTTATCGACCGAATAGCATCCGGCATAACCCACCGCTCTGNNCACCCGGAAAATCGATTTTCAGCCCTACTGTGGGCTGGCCGCCTACGGAATCGTGTGCTCCGTTGTTGAATATTACGTGAACGTAGTTTTCAGGGGCCCTGCTTGCCACTATCGCCATGCTTCCCATGTGCATTATCACGGCTCCGTCGCCGTCAAAGCACCAAACCCTGCGCTCTTTTTGTACAAGCGCTATACCCAGGGCTATCTGGCAGGCATGTCCCATTGAGCCTACCGTGAGGAAATCTCTCTCATGCCCCTCCCCCCATGCCTCACGGGCCTCAAACAGTTCGCGGCTTATCATTCCGGTGGTGCTGACGATGACATCCTTAGGATCGATAGCCGAGACAACACTCTTTACGGCCTCTTCGCGGGTCATTGTCAGGTTGTTGTTCCCTGTACTTTTGAGTCCGTAATCCTCGAAAGTCCCCTTTTCTATTATCAAAGCATATACGTTGTTCTCTCTTACAGCCTTAACAGCTTTGGGTATCTGCTCGGCAGCCCTCTTTTCATCTTTATCCAGAATATCATACTCTATACCCATGACCTCCAGCAGAGAGGTTGTTATCTTACCCTGTTTGGCATGCTGTGGCTCATCATGCAGGCCGGGGCATCCGCGCCATCCTATAAGCAGCAGTACTGGAATATTGTAAACCTCCCTGTCGGTGAGTGATGCAAGGGGATTTATGGTGTTGCCCTGACCGGAGTTTTGCATATAGACCACTCCGGTTTTGCCGGTAGCCAGATGATATCCGGCCGCAAGGGCTATTGCTGCCCCCTCGTTGGCGGTGATAATATTGTGACTTTCATCTATGTTATCCGCAATATAGGCGCATATGTTTTTAAGAAGGCTGTCGGGTACGCCTGCAAAGAAAGAGAGGTCGTTTGCCCTTAGCGTATCAATGAAAAATCCTGGTCGTATCATGGCTGTTATTCTTCGGGGATAAGGTTTATTATCTCTTTTATAGGCATACACATCTCATCGCACTCTTTTGCACGGTGATGTTCAAGAATGGTGCGGGCGGCATTTTGCATGGCGGGGAATCCGGTACGGGTCAGATGGTTGGCATAGATGACCACGTTGACGCCGCATGCCTTAAACTCATCTTCGGTAACGGTATTGAACGATGTAGGAACAACCACAACGGGTGTGGTGCTGTCCGTTGCCCGGAATTTGGTCACAAACTCGAAAATTTCGGCAGGATCTTTTTTACGCGAATGGATCATAATGGCATCGGCTCCGGCCTCCACAAATGCAAATGCGCGTTCCAGAGCGTCGTCCATACCCTTTTCCAGTATGAGGCTCTCAATCCTGGCGCAAATCATAAAGTCTTTTGTTTTTTGGGCTTTTTTACCGGCTTTGATCTTCTCGCAGAAGTGCTCAATCGTATCCTGCTCCTGCTTGACTTCTGTGCCGAACAGGGAGTTTTTCTTCAGTCCGATCTTGTCTTCTATGATGATCATCGAAACCCCCATACGCTCAAGCGAACGGACGGTATAGACAAAATGTTCGGTCTGTCCGCCGGTGTCGCCGTCGAATATTATGGGTTTGGTGGTCACCTCCATTATATCATCGATGGTACGGAAGCGGCTGGTCATGTCAACAACCTCAATATCCGGTTTCCCTTTGGCCGTGGAGTCGCAAAGCGAGCTTAGCCACATGGCGTCAAACTGATATGTCTTACCATCCTGAAGCACGGTGGTCTTTTCGGCTATAAGGCCTGTGATACCGCTGTGAGCTTCAATTGCCGTAATCAGCCCTTTCATATCTATGAGCTTGCGCAGCCGGCCGCGCCTTAAATCCGGCATAGCCAGCTCGGCGCGTTGCAGGGCATCCATCTGTTTGTATTTGGGATTGTTAGAATAGGGGTATTCCACAAGCCGGCCTCCGTATTCATCCAGAACAGTTATAACCTCTTCGCGAATGGGTTTCTGGAATCCGCTCACCCAGTCATCGCCGTGTACAACATAATCGGGTTTCAGGGTTCTGAGAATATCGGTATAGCTCAATTTCTGCTGTTCCACCACCTTGTCCACCCCCGCAATATTCTCAAACAGCCTTTTCCGCTCGTCGAAAGGTATGAGGGGGAAACGCTTGTAGCTGGCCACGGCTTCATCGGAGAGGACTCCTATTGTAAGCCGCCCCAGACGGCAGGCCTTACGTATGATGGCAATGTGGCCGCTGTGTATGAAGTCCGTTGAGCAGCACATATATACCCTGCGTTTATTGACCTCCTTTACACGGGCGCTGACCGTTTTCAGGTCCTGTGGCGTATCAATCTCGGCGCACAGCATCTCTTTGATATCGACAGGATATATCTTGCAGCGGTCGGAGACCTCGTTAAAAGCATCTTCGGCATAACAGTTGCGCCTGCCTTCGTTGCAAAAACGTTCTATATTTTCCAGCCAGATGAGCCAATCTTCATGATTAATTTTGTAGAGCGGCTGGGCTGCCATGGCATTTTCGAAGAAGTTCACACCCACTCTGCTTATCCGTCCCTTCTCAATGACAGCCTTAAAATCCTTTTCAGGCAGGGGCTGCGTGCTGCTTACCGCCATACAGCTATGTTTGCTTTCCAGTATGGCCTCCAAAACCAGAGGTTCAAAGACCACGTCTCCATGCAAAAGGATTATGTCATCATCTTTGAGATGCTCCCTGGCGCAGTATATGCTGTATATATAATTTGTCTTGTCGTATAGAGGGTTGTTTACAAAGGTGAATTTGATTGGCAGATGAAGTCCTTCACAATACTCCTCAAGAACGGAGTTGTAATAGCCGGTGGTCATTACCACCTCGTCAATATCGAATGAGACCAGATTTTTGAGCTGGCGGCTCAGTATGGTGTTGTCCGATGAGATTTCGGTCATACATTTGGGTTGGGTGTCGGTTATGGCTCCCATTCTCTGTCCTACTCCTGAATTCAGTATTATAGCTTTCATAATATCAACATATAAGGTTCTTGTTCAAAATTCGTACCCGCATGACTCCTCCAGCAGTTCTCCTACGCTCTTCTTCAGCAGGGGATGGATCAGGTCCGATGCAAATTCAGCCAGAGGCTCCAGCACGAACCGCCGCTGCTGCATAAGCGGATGCGGAATTCTCAGCGTTGGAGTTTCAATGACCAGATCGTCATACATTATCAGGTCGATGTCGATGATACGGTCCGCGTAATCTCCCTCTCTGCTCTTCTTGCTCCTTCCCATATTTTTTTCAATAGTCTCTATCGCTTCCAGTGCTTCAGGCGGAGTCAGCTCGGTCATGACTGCTGCCGCCTGATTCAGGAATGCATTGTTGCTCCTGTATCCCCAGGGCTCGGTTTCAAAGACCCCGGATTGGGAGATAACGGTCCCTACCTTATCGGAGACAAGGCTTAAGGCTGTCTTAAGATTGGACTGCCTGTCACCTAAATTGGTTCCCAGTGAAAGGTAGAGCGTAGGCATCAGTCAATAATTAACATGGCATCGCCGTAGCAGCCAAACCGGTATCCCTTTTTCACTGCCTGGTGATAAGCATCCATTATCAGTTCATAGCCTCCGTAAGCACAGACAAGCATAAGCTCGATGGATTCGGGCAACTGGAAGTTGCTTATCATACTGTCCGCCATACTGAAGTCGTAGGGGGGGAAGATAAACTTGTTTGTCCAGCCGTCATAGGGTTTGATCAGATGGTCTGTGCCCACTACGGTCTCAAGTGCGCGATTTGAGGTATAACCTACCGCACATATCTTGCGACCTTCCATTTTCGCCTTGTTCACAATCTCTGTGCACTCCTCGGTTACTATCAGTTGCTCGGACTCCATCTTGTGTTTGGTCAGGTCCTCGACATCAATGCCGCGGAAGTTGCCCAGTCCGCAGTGCATGGTTATAAAGGCGCGGTGAATACCCTTTATCTCCATACGTTTCAACAGTTCGCGGCTGAAATGCATTCCTGCGGTAGGCGCCGTGACAGCTCCTTCATTCTTGGCGAAAATGGTTTGAAAACGCTCCTCATCCATAGGATCGACCTTACGTTTCAGATAGGTTGGTATGGGCGCCTCGCCCAAAGCGTAAAGCGCTTTTTTGAATTCGTCATGAGGTCCGTCGTAGAGGAAACGCAATACGCGTCCGCGTGAAGTGGTGTTGTCTATAACCTCGGCAACCATCGAGTTGTCTTCGCCGAAATAGAGTTTGTTTCCGATGCGGATTTTGCGGGCAGGGTCAACCTGAACATCCCAAAGAAGGTTCTCCTCACGGAGTTCGCGCAGCAGGAAGACCTCAATGGCGGCCCCTGTCTTCTCCTTGTTCCCGAACAGACGGGCAGGGAATACACGGGTATCATTGAGTACGAATACGTCATCCTCATCGAAATATTGGAGTATTTCCTTGAATATGATATGTTCTATCTTACCGCTCTTTTTGTGAACGACCATTAGTTTTGATTCATCGCGGTATTCTACAGGGAACTGTGCTATCCTGTCTTCGGGGAGTTTGAATCTAAATTGTGAAAGTTTCATTCCAATTATTTTAATTTTTGTTATTATTCATTTTTCTCTGTTCTGTCAGTCGATTGCCGGTCGGTTTCTGTCTAACCACTCTTCGAATTTTTCGGGGTCAAGGCAATCCTCAACCTTGAAATCTCCTACGCGGGTGCGCCTGAGTGATGTCAGATGCGCTCCGCTTTCAAGCGCCCGGCCTATATCGCGTGCCAAAGCCCTTATGTAGGTGCCTTTGCTGCACACTATTCTGATTGTAATCTCCGGAAAATTATATGTTATAAGCTCAATTTCATCTATTACGAGTCTCTTGGGCTTAAGTTTGACATCGGCCCCGCTGCGGGCAATCTCATAGGCGCGTTTCCCGTCAACCTTGCAGGCCGAGAATTTGGGCGGCACCTGTTCTATGTTGCCTTTAAAGCTTTTTAGAACCTGTTCCACCAGATCTTGAGTTATATGTTCCGTGGGGTAGATTTTGTCAATGGGTTTTTCCAGATCGAAGGATGGGGTTGTCGCCCCCAGACGGAT
>DDLZ01000118.1:2845-3144 GCA_002340405.1 Bacteroidales bacterium UBA2559 | reverse complement strand
AGCAGCACACCGTTGCCGGCCGGTGTTCCCGAAGCCCCTGCCGATGCCGATTCTATCAGATCCTTCATGTCAATAAGAGCACTCCCCAGAATAGGGGGAATGACCATCAGGAACGAGAATTGTGCCAGCTTCTCCTTTTTGTTGCCCAACAGGATTCCGGTCGCAATCGTCGAACCGGAGCGGGAGATGCCGGGCAGTACCGCAACAGCTTGAGCTACGCCTATAATAAAGGCGTGCCAACCTGAAATATGCTCTCTTTGACGCGGTTTGGCGTAGTATGAAAAGGTGAGCAGCAGGGC
>DDLZ01000118.1:0-2804 GCA_002340405.1 Bacteroidales bacterium UBA2559 | reverse complement strand
ATATCGCGTCCCCTCATTCAGTCCGCTGTAACTTTTCAGGGACTGTCGGGGGAACAGGTCTTTGAAGATCCAGACAATCTCTTTCCAAAGTATAACCAATGTACTCATTACAGTTGCCACATGAACCAGAACGGCGAATGCCAAATTCTGTTCGCCGTCTATGCCGAACAGCGATGAAACAATAGTCAGATGGCCGCTGCTGCTTATAGGCAGGTACTCCGTAAATCCTTGCAGCAGTCCCAGCAGGAGTGATTCAAGCCAACTCATTCTTTATCCTCGTTTATCTCCTTCTCCTTTTCTTTGGGGCGGTACATTATAGCCACGACAATGGTAAGGAATCCCAATAGTGTTACAAACGGCGCCACCTTGATCCGTCTGGCACTGAAAATATCCGGTTCGAATGCCTGTTCGGTGGATATAGGTCCTGTCATCAGAATAAGTCCGATGATGATCACGGCCATTCCCACCGCTGTGAGAATGTAGTTGGTTTTTGTAAATGCCAATTTCTTTTTGTCCATATAATAAATGTTTTACGTTGTTTTAAAGATAGTGCAGCTCGCCCGATTTCATCCTTAGGAAACGGTTTACGGAACCCAGAGCGCAGAGATAGGGAACGGTAAGTCCTGTCAGCAGTATAACAGCCGATACCGTTATCACTATTTTTTTTCCCAGCAACGGAGTCAGCCAGGGTTCATGGTTGACACCCAGCTTAAGTCCGCCCCAGATTGCAAGACAGGCCAATGCCGATGATGCTAAGCCTATCAGCAGGTTGCGTTTGACAAATGGTTGACGTATGAATGACCATTTCGCACCGACAAGTTTCATGGAGTAGAGAATGAAACGTTGGGAGTAGATTGTAAGTCTGATGGTGTTCCGGATCAGAGTGAATGAGATGAGCGACAGAATAAACACCAGGACCAGCAATACTGCGGCTATCTTCCTGATATTGTCATTCATGGAGTCCAGTATCTCTTTCTGCCATGTCACCTCTTTCACGCCGGCCATTGCCGACAGCTCTTTTTCTATAATCACAAGACTGTCGTTGCTGGCGTAATTTTCGTTCAGCTTTATGTTCAGTGATGCATAAAAAGGATTGTAGTCAAGGAACATGGTCGGATCGGAGCCCATGGCAACAGTCATCTCGCTCAGAGCATCCTCTTTTGATATGACTGTCAGTTCGGCACAGTAGGGCGCCCGGGTGATGTTATTTCTCAAAGCGTTCGCCTGCGAGTCGGATATATCCTCCTTAAGGATGACTTCAACTTTCATCTCCTGTCTGACATGCGCGGCGATGTCTCTGGCCGTCAGCAGCATCAGCGTGATTATTCCGATGAGCATCAATACGAGTGATGTGCTGATACAGGATGTTATGAACAGCAGATCAATTTTTCTCTTCTTTTTCGTCATCTCTTTTCTTTTGTCGTTTTCTAAATATATATACCAATGAACGGCTGCGGCCACGGTGGGTAAGTGAGATCAGCCACGAGTAGAATCCGAAAGCAACTCCTCTGATAAAAGCAGCCCGGCTGCGCATCTGTCGCTCCGACATTATGGAGATGTAGAAGCTGTCGAAAGGGAGCTTTTCATGATGCATAAGTATATACCCATGTCTGGAAGCCAGCCGGTTGAGTGCAATAGGGTCGAAGTGCCAGCGGTGCCGGGGTACGTCGTAGGCAGCCCAGTAGGGGCCATAATGCATGGCATCGGTAGAGCGTATGTTCGGGCATGCTATCACAAGTATCCCGTTCGGGCGCAGCAACGTGTGGAATCTGTCCAACAGCTCTGTCGGGTTGGCAGAATGTTCAAAGACGTGCCATAACGTTATTACGTCGAATGATTCAGGTTTCAGGTAATCAACTTCGGGGACTTCAATCATGCGGTGGTGGAACATTTCCAGCGAGAAAAGCCTCTCTTCATGTGATTTTTCAACCGATGTGACTTTCCAGCCGCGTCTTTCCATGTGATGGGAGAAAAATCCGGTTTTTGCACCGTAGTTGAGCAGACTGCCCTCTTTGCGATATGCGTGAGATTCGACTATTTTCGCTTTTTTGGGAAGCATCAGTGCGCGTACCCGGTAGTAGAGCCTGTCGGTCAGACCTTCAGGACTGTCACCGAGTTTAAGCCTTCGGTTTATCCTGTCATATCCGGACATCTTATCCTCAGAGGGAGCATTGACTGTAAAGACTGCTCCGCACGATATGCAACGGAGCAGCAGATACTGCTCTTTGCTTATCGCAAAATCTGTACAGAAAGCGTAAACAGTGGTTTCGGGTGCTCCACACAGGGGGCATTTGGTGAGATCCTGAATGTTCATCAAACGTTCGTAATTCGCGCGTACATGCGTACTTCTTTATAAGAAGAAGTGCAAAGTTAATATCTGACGATACCCCTTGTCAAGTCTTTTAAGTTTTTTTTACCTTTCAGGACTCTATTTTATTCCCCAAAAGCGTGGCCGATGTCGCATCGGTTATTTTTACGGTCAGAAAATCGCCGGGATTGTGGTCTCCCTTGTCGAACACCACAGTGCGGTTGTGCTCTGTGCGGCCGTATAGCTGTTTGCGGGAACGTTTGGAAAATCCTTCGGCCAGCACTTCGTACTCGCGGCCTATGCACTCGCGGTTACGCTCCAGTGAAATTTGGCTCTGCAGAGCTATCACCTCATTCAGCCGCCTTATTTTGACCTCTTCGGGCACGTTGTCAAGCAGGTTTTTACTCGCATAGGTACCGGGGCGTTCAGAGTAACGGAAATTGAATGAGGCGTCGAAACGGCAAATCCGCATAAGGGAGAGCGTCTCTTCATGGTC
>DDLZ01000001.1 GCA_002340405.1 Bacteroidales bacterium UBA2559 | reverse complement strand
ATAACGGGAATGGTAAAGTGCAAGTCAAAGATACATTACTGGAGGATAGTCTGTGACAATGCCATAGGATTCCTGACAATGATGTTTGACCGTAAGGTTACCGGCGATGTTTTGATGCCTACTATAAGGAAACGTCAGGATTGGGGACTGAACATTGAACTCCTGAAACGTTGCCGTGTGGCATACGGCATAAAAGAGCCTCTTGCTGTTTACAGAATAAGGAAGGGGTCTATTTCAAGGGATAAATTGACGCTTGTCCGTTATAATATAAGTATTTACAGGGATGTTTTAGGTTACTCGAATGTAGGCGCCGTGCTGATGTTTACGTTTGTTTTCCTGCCATTCTATACAGGTAAAAAGCTACTGAATATTATTAAGACATTTGCGGTAAAAAAGGATTGGAAGAATTTAACCTGAGACCTTTTTGGATGATATATTTTTATTTACTATAACAATTTAATTATGAGAAAAGTTTTATTTACGATTGCTATGGTACTTGCAGTAGCTGGTGCAAGTGCACAAGGTCAGGGCCAGGGTGGCGGTAGGCCTCCCATGGGCGGCGGTATGTTTGGCGGACAGCAGCAGATTGACGTTAAGTTTGACGAATATGTGGCTGCTCCCCAAGGTTATGACAGAGAGACAGCGGGAATAGAGCGCGGTGAACTCCAGGTTGTAGAGTATTTTTCAACCACAACCGATACAACCCGTAAGGTTACCATATATCTGCCTCCAAAGTATGACACGTCAAAGAAATATCCTGTTCTTTATCTGCTTCACGGAATAGGTGGTGACCACAGGGAATGGATGCAGGGCGTGCCCAACATCATTATGGACAACCTGATAGCACAAAACAAGGCCGTGCCTATGATTGTTGTCATGCCTAACGGACGTGCAATCAAGAATGATGCTGCCGGTGGTAACATATACGGTATGGAGATGCAGCAGGGATTTGCCAACTTTGAGCGCGATCTTATAGATAACCTGATCCCTTTCATTGAGAAGAACTACAGTGTCTATACCGACAAGAATAACCGCGCTATAGCCGGTCTTTCAATGGGTGGCGGCCAGTCGCTTAACTTCGGTCTGGGCAATATGGACAAATTCGCATTTGTGGGCGGTTTTTCATCGGCCCCGAATACCAGACAGCCTGTACAGCTTATACCTGATATTGAAAAGACCAAACAGGAGAACAAGCTCCTTTGGATGGTATGCGGCAGCCGTGACGGACTGATGCAAAATAGCTCACGTCTGAAGGCTTTTTGTGACGAAAACGGAATACCCTGCACACTCATTCAGTATCCGGAAGGTCAGCACGACTTTGTGGTCTGGAAATATGGTCTTTATAATTTCGCACAGCTGATTTTCAAATAATCTTTTCTGACTGATAGCTTTTCAATCGGAATAATTTCAGCTTACAGTTGTGAAATCAATCAGAGCGTTCATGTGGAGCGCTCTGATCTTTTTGTCTCCAATGCGCATTGGCCATGAGCTTACGGATTGGTGATAACATTTCTGTTTTTGCTTCTGTTTCTGTTACTGAAATAGTTATATTTCTTCTCTGTTTTTTGTAAATTCGCGTCACAAAGAGATTCAGATAGAAGATACCATTTATATGATTGACTACCTTAAGGAACTTAATGAGAACCAGCGTGAGGCTGTCCTCTATACGGAGGGCGACAGCATGGTGATAGCCGGCGCCGGTTCCGGAAAAACACGTGTTTTGACATACAAGATTGCCCATCTGCTGGAAAATGGGGTTGAACCATGGTCCGTTCTTGCCCTTACCTTTACCAACAAGGCTGCCGGAGAGATGAAACAGCGTATTGCTGCGGTGGTCGGTGAAAACCGGGCACGTTATCTCTGGATGGGTACTTTTCACAGCATTTTCAGCCGTATTTTGCGCACTGAAGCTGACAGGATAAGATACTCCTCCAACTTCACCATTTATGATCAGTCTGACAGTCAAAATTTAATAAAATCCATAATACGTGAAATGCAGCTTGATGACAAAGTCTATAGGCCGGGTGTTGTGCAGAGCCGCATTTCCAACTCTAAAAACCGTCTTATAACCGCTTCGGCATATGTGCAGAATGCCGAGATAATCAAGTATGACAGGATTAAAAATACTTCCATGATCGGCAAAATCTTTGAGCGATATGAACAGCGATGCCGCCGCTCCGATGCCATGGATTTTGATGATCTGCTGCTAAATACTTTTCTCATGTTCCGCGACAATCCGGATCTGCTGGAGCATTACGGTAAACGGTTCAAATATATTCTTGTTGACGAGTATCAGGATACCAACTATGCCCAGCATTCCATTGTATGGCAACTTACCCGCCACGGAGCTAAACTTTGTGTAGTGGGTGACGACGCTCAGAGCATCTATTCATTCCGAGGAGCCAACCTGGATAATATGCTCAATTTTTCCAAACTCTATCCGGATTCGCGTCTCTTTAAGCTGGAACAAAACTACCGTTCCACTCAGACAATAGTTGCCGCTGCCGGAACTCTTATTGAAAAAAACCGATCCCAAATTAAGAAGAATGTCTATTCAGAGAATGAGCGGGGCGACAAAATAAAGGTGTTTTCTGCCTATACGGACCTTGAAGAGAGTGAAAAGGTGGTTAACTCTATTCTGGACCTGCATGCTTTCAAGGATGTGCCATGGCGTGAGATAGCTGTTCTCTACCGCACCAATGCGCAGTCACGTTCGCTTGAGGAGGCTTTGAGAAAACGTGGTCTGCCGTATAAGATTTACGGAGGTTTGTCATTTTATCAGCGCAAGGAAATAAAAGATGTGATATCCTATTTT
>DDLZ01000031.1:3645-5640 GCA_002340405.1 Bacteroidales bacterium UBA2559 | reverse complement strand
AAATATTTGAAAGAAAAAATACAGTTGAATATGATTTAGATTTCCTCTTTAAGAAGAATAATACATCAAAGGAAAAACAGTTTATTGAATTTACTGCAAAGGGGACACCGCGGAACCAACTGTTTATAACACAAATCATAAACACGAATGTTATTGATAATGTTACTGACATTCAAGATATTTTGAATGTAATTGATTGGTTTCAGAACGCTTTAACCGTTATATATCCGGGAACAAAGAACATTAGTAAAAAGTTTGAATTACATAAGGATACCAATCTTCAACAAGTATTTAAGGAGATGCTTGAGTATTTTGACACAGGAATTGACGGAATTGAATTTAAAGAAGTTGATTTCGATAAAATGGATATTCCTACTGAGGTTAAAGAAGATATCAAAAACGATCTATTTAACGAAAAATCTGAAAAGACAAGTGCTTTCCTGTCGAATCCTCAAGATGATAAATATTATGTGATTTCCAAAACAGACGATTTCAATCTTCAAGCTAAGTTGCTCAAAACCAAGCATAAGGTTATTGGTGGTGGATATGAACTCTTCGATTTGAACGATGAGTCTGATGGCACAAGAAGAATTATGGACATAATACCATTGATGATAGATTTTTTCAAAGGCGAAAATGTGTTTGTAGTTGATGAAATTGAAAGCAGTTTACACCCAAATCTGGTTAAAGATTTTTTTGAATTCATTTTGGATAAATGCGAAAAAATAAACAGCCAAATCATTGTTTCCAGTCATGAAGCGACGCTGTTAACTCAAAAACTATTAAGGAAAGATGAAATTTGGTTTGTTGTGAAGAACAGAGAAGGTGCAACTCAACTCCATTCATTAGAAGACTACAATGTCCGCTTTGATAAGGAAATAATGAAGGATTATCTGCTTGGACGATTTAAAGGTGTACCAAAACTGGGTAACAGGAATCAATTAACCATTTTACCAATTAATAAGTCATGCCAAGAGAGCCTATACCATTAGTTCGAAAAGGAGGATTCCTTGAAGCAGAAAAAATGTTTATTTTGTCGTACGAAGGCAAAGTAAGTGAAAAGAAATATTTCGAGGATTTCCGGAAATCCGAATTGTTTAATGATAGTGGGCTAATTGAAATTATATCCTTAAAAAGACCGGAGCATAGAGGCTCTGACCCGATTAGTGTAAAAAAACTTCTTCAAGAAGCTAAAAAAGAATACAGCTTTAAAGATACAGATGAATTTTGGCTAATTATAGATAGAGATGATTGGGAAGAGATTCACAATTATAATTTTGACAAATTGGTAGATGATTGTAAAAAAGAGAAAAACTTCTACTTGGCAATGAGTAATCCCTGCTTCGAAATTTGGTTAATCCTTCATCTAAAAGATATTAATGAATTTGACAACGAAGAAAAGGAGAGAATAATGGCTAATGCTAGAATTAGTAAGAGCAAATGCTATATTGACATAGTCCTAAGCAAGATTCAAGGAAGAGGTTACAATAAAAAGCCAAATCCTCGGATATTTTTACCTTTAACGAGAACGGCTATCAGAAGAGCAAAAGAACTTGATCATGAAAATCAGGATTATCCAAAACAATTAGGGACGCATATTTATAAACTGATTGAAAAACTGATAATAGAAGAATGAACTCCGAATATATGACATTACCAATTAAGTAGTTGGAAGTTATAGAATTTTTGTTGATTGTGTTTGCTCGCAAATCTGAGCTGCCGGTGGGATGGGGAGTCGTGTTGTGTAATTCAATAGAAAACTGTAATTTTGCGGTTTGGAACGAACCGGAAAAGATTTGACCGGCTGCTGTCAGGCCTGAGTTTCCGGTGCAATTTTAAACCATAGTGTCAGACGGAATTAGGAAATTTTTCTCTCTGGTCCTTGTTGGGCTGCTGATGACTGCCGTTGATGCGACAGCCCAGTCCGCATTGGGGGATTCCGCGCCTGTTCGGGATGATTTTACGGGTACAGAGGTGGTTCCACCGGTTGATGAC
>DDLZ01000031.1:889-3630 GCA_002340405.1 Bacteroidales bacterium UBA2559 | reverse complement strand
TGACGGACTTGGCTGCATCGGATTCGGTGGCGGGGGCGCCGGCGGACAGTGCGGCGGTGCAGGAGAAGAAGAAGGATTCGCTGGAGGACCCCGTCATTTATGAATCGACTGACTCCATGACGTGGATGCGGGGAGGGTCTGCTTCGCTCTATGGTAACGGCAAGGTAAATTATCAGAACATTGAGCTGACAGCCGCTGTTATAAGGATGCAGATTGACAGCAGTATCGTTTATGCTGACGGAATCAAGGACTCGGTCGGGGAGTGGATAGGCGCTCCGGTATTCAGAGATGGGGCGACCCCTTATGAATCGGTCCACATGGGATATAATTTCAAGACCGAGAAGGGCTATATAAACGAGATCATAACCCAGCAGGGCGAGGGTTACATGACCAGCTCTGAGGCAAAGAAGGGCACCGAAGGCGAGTACTATATCAGCGATGCCATCTATACCACATGCGATTTGCACGATGACCCCCATTTCAACCTGCGTATCACACGTGCCAAGTTGCGGCCCGGCCGTGATGTGGTCTTTGGCCCGGCCTACCTTGAGGTCATGGGTGTGCCGTTGCCGCTCTTCATACCTTTCGGATTCTTCCCGTTTACCGAGGGCGATTACGCATCGGGCCTCATCGTACCCAGTTACGGCGATGAACTTGAACGCGGATTCTATCTTAAGGACGGCGGATACTATTTTGCCTTATCGGACTATTTTGATTTGAAGGTGCTGGGCGAGATATTCACGAAAGGGTCGTGGGGCCTTTCGGCCGAGAGCCGATACAAGGTGCGCTACCGCTTTACCGGCAATCTTTATGTCAGTTCGCTCACCACCAAGCTGGGCGATAAGGGCCTTCCGGACTATTCGGCTACAAAGAGCTCGAAAATCCGATGGACTCACAGTCAGGATGCCAAAGCCAACCCCTACCGTAACTTTTCGGCCAGCGTCAACTATGCCACCACAAGCTATGAGAGGTCCAACCTGTCAAGCCTTTACAACCCCTCGCTCACTTCGCAGAGCACGCGTACCTCAAGTATAAGCTACTCCAGGACCTTTCCTTCGATAGGCTTGTCGCTTTCGAGCTCTATGAACCTGTCACAGAACATGCGTGACTCCACGCTTTCGATAAACCTGCCATCGCTCAGCCTGTCGCTGAACAGGATCTATCCGTTCAAACGTAAAAAGGTGGCGGGACAGGAGAGATGGTATGAAAAGATCTCCTTCACATATTCGGGAACACTGAGCAACAGTATTACATCCAAGGAGGGCGAGATTCTCGATAAGAGTATTATCAGGGACTGGAACAACGGAATGAGACACTCCATACCGGTAAGCGCCACCTTTCAAATCCTTAAGAACATAAATGTAACTCCTTCGTTCAACTACACATCAAGGTGGTATTCATATAAGGTAAACCAGTCCTGGGACAATGACCGTCAGGCTGTTAAGCGCGATACCGTCTATGGCTTCAACCGCGTTTACAACTACAACCTGAGCGTGAGCGCCAACACTAAAATATACGGCTTCTATCAGCCCACCGAGCTGTGGCGCAAGCTCTTCGGCGACAAATTCATCATGGCCCGTCACGTCATCACTCCTACTGTAAGCTACAGCCTCTCTCCCGATTTCAGCGCCGCCCGATACGGCTTCTATGACACCTACGTTTACACCGACCAGAAAGGCGAGGTGCGCACGGTTGAGTATTCGCCTTACGCAGGCTCACTCTATGGCGTGCCGGGCAAGGGCAAATCGGGCAGCCTCTCCATGAGCATCGGCAACAACCTTGAAATGAAGGTACGCAGCGACAAAGACACCACGGGCATACGCAAGATAAGCGTGATCGATGAGTTGGGTGCCTCCATGTCATACAACTTCGCGGCCATAACCAAGCCCTGGAGCAACCTCAACACCCGCGTCAGACTCAAACTCACCAAAAATTACACCTTCAGCCTCAGCGCCACGTGGGCTACCTACGCATACGAATTCAACGAGGCCGGCAGGGTGGTTGTCGGAAACCGTACCGAGTATTCCTACGGCCGGTTCGGACGTTTCCAGGGCATGAGCCAGAACTGGTCATACACCTTCAACAACAACACCCTCAACAAATGGCGTGAATCGTGGAACAGACTCATGAAGCGGGAGGAGACTTCCGATGAGGCGGCCGAGCTGAACCCCGAACCCAATGCCGACCGCTCCATGGGTCCGGGACTGAGCGGCGGCGGACAGGCAAAGGTCGATGAAGACGGCTATCTGGAATATACGCTGCCGTGGTCATTCTCCATATCGTACGGCGTCTCAATGCGCGAAGACACCCGGGCACAGATCAACGAGAAACGGATGCGTTATCCCTTCGGCTTTACACACAGTCTGAATATGTCGGGCAATATGAAGCTCACCAACAAATGGAATATCAACTTCTCATCGGGTTGGGACTTCACCTACCACGACTTCACCACAACGACCATGAGCGTTTCGCGTGACCTTCACTGTTTCAACATGTCGTGCAGCGTGGTGCTGAAACCGTTCACATCGTACAACTTCACCATCAGGGCAAACTCAAACATGTTGGCCGACCTGCTCAAGGTCAAGAAACGTTCCAGTGCCAGCACCTATGTCACCTGGCCGGATTAACATTAAACAAAAATCAGCAAACAATATGAGTTATCTTATAATTCCAAAGGGTTACAAACCGCTCATCTCGCCGCAACAGACCGAGCAGGGTATCAAACTGATCAAGGATTTTTT
>DDLZ01000031.1:0-809 GCA_002340405.1 Bacteroidales bacterium UBA2559 | reverse complement strand
ATCAGGGCCGATGAGGTTTTGGGCAATCTGCACTCGCTCTATGTTGACCAGTGGGATTGGGAGCGTACCATCACGGCCGATGACCGCAACATAGCTTTCCTGAAACGGATTGTACGCAAAATATATGCTGCAATGCTCCGCACGGAGTATCTGATAAACGAAACCTATCCGCAGCTGGAGCCCTTCCTGGCGGGTGAGGTCTTCTTCATCCATGCTGAGGAGCTGCGCCGGCGCTATCCTGAAATGACCCCCAAAGAGCGCGAAGACGCCATCACCCATGAGTACGGCTCAGTCTTCATAATGGGCATAGGAGCACCTCTCGGGGACGGCGAGCCTCACGACCTGCGCGCCCCGGACTACGATGACTGGAGCACCCCCAACGAAGAGGGCTATCTGGGACTCAACGGCGACCTGCTGGTCTGGAACCCCATCCTGAACCGTGCCATGGAGCTCTCCTCAATGGGCATACGCGTTGACCGCGAGTCGATGCTGCACCAGCTGAAGCTCTCCGGACAGGAGGAGCGCAGCAAGCTCTATTTCCACAGCAAACTGCTTGCCGGAAAGCTGCCGCTTTGTATCGGCGGCGGCATAGGACAGTCGCGCCTCTGCATGCTCTTTTTGCAAAAGGCCCATATCGGCGAAATTCAGGCCAGCATCTGGCCCGATGAGATGCGAGCCTCGTGCCGCACCGCCGGAATTCCTTTGATTTGATCAGATTTGGTGTAGTTTTACTCTGAAAGAGGTGGGGCGGGTAGAGAGTGACGCTTTTTCCCGATGAAATGGTAGAATGTTACGCTTTTGTTACGTTT
>DDLZ01000105.1 GCA_002340405.1 Bacteroidales bacterium UBA2559 | reverse complement strand
TTCATCAATGGTGCCGTAGGCTTCTATACGCGGATCGGTTTTGCTGACCCGTTTTCCGCCTACCAGACCGGTTGTGCCTTCGTCGCCTGTCCGGGTATATATCTTACTCATAATATATAATTTTGTTTTATCATTTTAAGGTCAAAGAAGAGTATCCCCAGCTTGTTCATACTGAACGTAACTCCTACCCGCTCGTCTTTGATTATATCTCTCCACCACTCTCTCTTCTCCTTTTCTTTGATATCTTCAATAACCACTACCATTTTGGGNNCGGCTATATGGATAAACCCGGGAGTGTTGTCACCTTCAAGGATCTTACCTGCAATATCTGCAATATTACCGGTAATATATGAGATATTTGGAAATAATTCCAAATATTTTTTGACTTCAGGGACATCGGGATGAGTTTCGTCAACCGTCACGACCCTTGACCGGTTTGAGACCGATGCCAGATAACCGGCGCTGACTCCCGCCCCCGTGCCTATCTCCAGAATGAGGTCAGGATTAAACCGGTTGACAAGACGGAAGAGCAGTTCGTTGCGGCTTTGAGGATATTGAGGCAGATGTTTGGGCGCCTCCTCCAAAAAGGAGCAAATATCCCCGTAAGCATAATAAGGGCGTTTCTCATTGATCACATTTACGATTATATCATATGCCCAGGGAGAGTGTACCCCGAATCCGCGTCTTGTGAGCCAACGGTTCTGCTTCGGTTTCATATTTTATTCGGCAAGCAGAGCCCTGATGGAGGCTATGCCAATTATTATATCAAGTTGAATCGGTTTGTGCGTCATATCTTGTGTGACATATGCTTTGAGTGTCTCACGCTCCCTGCCATATTTGCGGTCACGCACCGAAATGACCATACAATCATATCTGTTTTTGTCATCGGCTTTTACTCTCTTTGTGCCCTCATATACAAGGTGTTGTTCGACAACCATACTGCCATTAACCATAGGCAGGATTTCGGTGTGACCCACCTCTTTGTTGTCGGTCTTGATGGAACGGGCAAACCGGAGCATGCTCAGCATATCAAAAATCGGTTCGGGTCTCCATTCGGTACTCTCTTCCGATACTTTTCCCGTCAACGCATCAACAGTCTGAAGATTGACTATATAACGCCCCCGGTCTTTTGAAAAGACGGCGGTTTCAACGTTACTTTTAGAGCCTTCATTGACAATTTTTCTATAACGGATGCCTTCGCCTGCAGCGGTATTGTATGATTCGATTGTATCCCGAAGTATGAATATTTTGTCTGTGTTGCGTCCCGTTGACATGGAAAGACGTGTATAAACGGCTTTTTTACCGTCGTCAATGATCTCCTTCTCAATCAATTGTGCTTTTCCGGCATTTATGTTGATGAAACCAAGGTTAAGGTAGAGATTATAGTTTATCTCTTCGGCAGCTACAGGCGTAATTGTAATGGTAAGAGACAGTAATAGGATTGAACAGAAAAAGCGGCCGGCATTCATGATTCCATTGTTTGGGATGACAGTGCTCGAAACGGGACTCGAACCCGTACAGCCGATAAAGGCCAAGGGATTTTAAGTCCCTCGTGTCTACCATTCCACCATTCGAGCAGCCAGTCAGACAATTTTACGCGGCAAATTTACTCTCTTTTGGCCGATTAATAAAAAAAATAGAGCGTTAAGCGATCTATAATTACAAAAAACGTTACATTTGTAAGGATAATGTAATATATATAGGGCTTTTAGTATTAACCATTATAACAATCAATAACTGTTCTATTATGAAAAAACTTATTTTATTATCAGCTTGCATACTGGCTGTCATGGCCGGATGCACAAGCAAGTCGGAAAAGCTCAGTCCTGTTTTGACGATTGAAGGCGGACAGGTACAGGGAGTCTCTGTTGACCGGGTCAAGGACGTTTTTGTTTTCCGTGGCATTCCTTATGCTGCTCCTCCTATCAGAGAGAACCGCTGGAAGGCTCCTCAGCCGGTAGTCCCATGGGAAGGCGTGAAGCTTTGTTACCGTTTTGGCAATCCGAGCTATCAGCATATCCAATTTAAGGGCGGCTACTATTCCGAGTGGGGATATGGTGACGAGGCTCCGTTCAGCGAAGATTGTCTCTATCTGAATGTATGGACCAAGAAGCCGGGTGACACCAGCGCCAAACTGCCGGTCGCCCTTTGGATACATGGCGGCGGCTATCGCGAAGGCTGGGGTTCGGAACCCGAATTCGACGCTCAGGAGTGGGCCGGCAAGGATGTGATTCTGGTATCGATAAATTACCGTTTGGGAGTGTTCGGATTTTTGGCTCATCCAGAGCTTTCAGCCGAGAGCGAGCATGGAGTTTCAGGTAACTATGGCATACTCGATCAGATTGAGGCTCTCAAATGGATAAATAAGAATATTGCCCAGTTTGGCGGCGACCCCGATAACGTTATGATATTCGGTCAGTCGGCAGGCGGCGGCAGCGTACGCACTCTCTGTGAATCTCCTTTGGCCCGCGGTCTGTTCCATAAGGCCATCATAATGAGCGCCGGCGGTCTTACATTGCCTAATGCCGGCGGTGCCGGTATGCGTGGCGGCATGCGCGGGGGATTCCCCGGATTCGGAGCAGGCGGTGCTGCTGCCAACACTAATCTGATTGCAGCCTACAAGGCTCCGCAGATGCCCGAGGGTCTTAATGCCTTGCAGCGTGCCGAGTTCAACACCAAGGTTATCATGGATTGGGCAGGCTACAATACCATCGAGAAGATGCGCGGTGCTGCCACAGAGGTAATGCATTCGGTAGCTGCCATTTACAACAATGCTACGGGAAACTATGGCAGCATATCAGGTTCTCCCATCATCGATGGCTATGTCTCCACGAAGAGCTTCGATGAGGCTGCCATTGACGGCACACTGGCTGATGTTCCTTATATGATAGGTTATACACTTAACGATATGGGTAACCTGTCGAGCGGTATAGCTACATTCTGCCTGAATCGCGAAGAGAAGGGAAACAAGGCCTGGGCATACGAATTCGCACGTCCGTTGCCTGACGACGGTTCACATCCTGAAGTGACGCAGAGGCTTAGCGGCGCTTTCCACTCGTCTGACCTCTGGTTTGTATTTAAGTCACTCCAGCACAGTTGGAGACCCTGGACTCAAGGCGACTGGGATCTGTCGGAGAAGATGCTTACCGCATGGACCAACTTCTGTAAGTACAGCGATCCGAATGGCAAGGATGGCGGAGAATGGAAGCCCTGCACCAAGGACGAGCCCAACTTCATGATCTTCAAACTGGACAAAGACGATGTTGAGGCTTCGGAGATGGGTCTGCCAATCACAAGCCTGGAATATTGAGCCCGAAAAGCCGATTGGTAATGTGGCCCCCGGGAGTCGGACGGTTTAACATTATCAGGAGGCAATATTAGATAGGAAGAAGCCCGGAAATTCCCGGGCTTCTTCTTTTTAGTCTCAATTTTATTCTGTCGTACTATAGTAATATCCATATTTGATAAGCTCATTTTAAACTTATCAACATTGTTACATTTTATAGTACAAGGAGAGAATTCTGTCAAACCAGCGGGGAGGCAGCAGTTTTTTGATAAAGACTGACATTTTCTGGATTGGGCCGGCAATTATGTATCTGGCGGCCGGATGTTTCTTCCTGACTATTTTTGAAATCTTACCGGCAAGCCGTTCCGGGTTAAGACCTCTCCTTTCGTCACTTTCTATTGATTGCATGGATTTCATGTACCCCGGATAAAGGGTCTCTATCTTTGCATCATCCGGTTTTATGCGTTTTGAAGTGAAGGCGGTCGAGAAGTCACCCGGATTTACCACCGTCACCTTTATGTTAAAGGGCCTCAGTTCAATGCGAAGAGCTTCGCAGTAGCCCTCAAGAGCAAATTTACTGGCGGAGTAGAGGCCCTGATAAGGCAGACCCATAAGTCCGGCAATAGAGCTTATACATATTATACGACCCTTTTTTCGGGCGGTCATGCCGGGCAGGATATATTTCAGGAATCTTATCATCCCCATGAAGTTTACATCCATCTGCTCTTCTGCAAGGTCTGTTGTCATAAACTGAAGCGGTCCCCCCGTCCCCATTCCGGCATTGTTGATGAACAGGTCAATGCGGCCCTCCTCTTTAAGAATTTCGGCAACGGCCGCCCTGACGGATTCTTCATCGCGTACATCGGCTTTCAGGTACCGGACCCCCTGAATGAAGGTGTCGGTTTTACGGTATGTGCCGTAAACGGTGTGTCCGTCCTTTGAGAGTCTTTCGGCCATTGCTTTGCCGAACCCTGACGATATGCCGGTAATAAGTATAACCATTTCACTTTTTAATTAGATACAGAAATTGTCCCGTTGACCGATGAGGTGACGGGATACCCGTATAGTGGTCTTACACCGGAGCTGACAGTCTCTGAAGGGAAGCCGCTGCTGTTAAGGCTCCAACTGTTGCCGCATTTGCTGCATTTGGCTATGCCTTGAATGTCAAAGTCAAGCCGATAACGCTCCTGATCACAGAAGGGACAGGCCAAGTCGTAAGCAGAGACGGACCTGTTATCATTGTCGAAAAGGGGGGTTCCCAATATCAGTCCGCCAAGTCCCAGGGCGAATGATGCCGATTCTGTTTCCGTAAGCGGGCGGGTTGTGGTCTTTCCGTCAGGATCGGTGACCGTGAGCGTTGTCCTGTCAGGAGAGATTCTGACCGAGAGAAACCGCCCCGGGGTTGTCAGTTGGTTGAAGGGCGCGACATCGGTCCTGCATGAAAAACGTACCCGATATTTTGCTGACATAGGTCTGTAACTGTTGTCACATCCCACAGCCGTCAATAACACAATAAATAGAAATAACCCTCTTTTCATCGTCTGTTCAGCGTGCAATGAGTTTTGCAATTGCCGCATCGGTCCGGGCAAACGGGAATCCTGCCATAATATG
>DDLZ01000048.1 GCA_002340405.1 Bacteroidales bacterium UBA2559 | reverse complement strand
AAAAGTTATTGTCTGATTTTCGGGGTTCATGTAATAAGGCATTAAAAAAACTGCCGGCTCAAATGTTCAAAAAATGAAAAGGAAAAAAATCGTAAGCATAGCTGTAATGGCTCTCTCTTTCGTTCTGACACAAGCATGTACAGGTAAAGTGTCGGAGCATATGGATTTGAAACCGCGGCTTGTGGTGCTGACCGATATCGCCCCAAACGATGTTGAGCCGGACGATATGGAGTCCATGATCAGACTCTTGGTCAATGCCGACCTCTTCGAGATAGAGGCGTTGATTGCCACAACCGGTTGGAGCAATACCGGCAAAAGCGAACGGATTGACCTGATCCACGATGCACTCAATGCGTATGAAAAAGATTTGCCGAATCTGATGAAACGGTCAAATCAGAAGGGATTTGCAAAGGATGAATCGAAACAGATGATCGGCTACTGGCCATCGGTCGAATATCTGCGTTCGCGCACCATGCTGGGTAGCACAGCCATGGGCATGAGAGCCATCGGCGAAGGCAACGATTCCGACGGTAGTAAGCTGATCATTCAAATGGCCGATGAGGACGATGACCGCCCAATCTGGATTTCGGTATGGGGAGGCGGCAACACCTTTGCGCAAGCCATTTGGCGGGTACAGCAGGAGCGGTCACCCGAGGAGCTCAAAGCCTTCTTGCACAAGTTCCGCATTTACACCATCACCGATCAGGACAGGCCATGGTCACGTGGCGACACCATAAGCTATGCAATCAGCAGCCATCAGTGGATGAGACAGTTTGAAAAAGACCTTATCTTCTTTTGGGACGAATGTGCCTGGAAACTTCAAAACTCAACCGGTGTAAATAACTGGAACGAATACGCACTTCATATCCAAAATCACGGCAACCTCGGCGCTCTCTACCCGAAGTACAAGTGGGGCGTTGAGGGCGACACTCCCTCATATATGCACATTATGCCGAATGGACTCTCTGACCCCGATGTCCCGACTCAGGTCAGTTGGAGCGGCTATTTTGAGTTTACTTTGGGACTCGACGGCCAGACCTGTTCTTACACCAATCATACGGGTAAGCCTTACGACATCAGCGCAAAATATTTTGCATATTTCTATCCGGCAAACTTCAACAATTTCGCCGCCCGCATGGATTGGGCAAAAGATGGCAAGGGCAACCGTAATCCGGTTGTAATCATCAACGGGAACGGGGGGATCAGCCCCATCGATATAACCTGCAAAACAGGCGAAGCCGTAACGCTGGATGCATCGGAATCATCCGACCCCGATGGCGACCGGCTGCACTGCAAATGGATGGTAATACCCGAAGCCGGGACCTATTCAGGCGAGATTGTAATCTCCAACAGCGAAACATCCATTGCCACAATCAACATACCGACCGATGCATCGGGTCACAACATTCATATTGTTTGCGAGGTGACCGATGACGGCACCCCAAACTTGACAAGCTACCGCAGGATAATCCTAAAACCGTAGTTCCCGTCTTCTTTATGTGCTTCTGGCAGAGTTTCTTTCTGTGCTGTCTGGCAGAGCTGTCTTTTTATTCGGTCTTTCTGTACAGTATAGGAATAAAGAGTTCTGATTCGATGTAAATAATGCAACGAAAATTTTTGTTGCGACGAATAAGTTGTATATTTGTTGCAAAATTTAAGACGAATGAGATACTATATACATCAGAAGGAGAATTGGCCCAATTTCACATGGGACAACGGAAAGGTCATAAATCTGTTGAGCGAAGCAAGGAACCTGCAAGGGCGATTGATCGGCAAAATGGAATCTATGGGTTTTGAATTGCGGGATGAAGCTTCACTTGAAATTCTGACTTTAGATGTATTGAAATCGGCAGAGATAGAGGGAGAACTCTTAAATCCCGAACAGGTGCGCTCCTCAATAGCCCGGCGATTGGGAATGGAATATGCCGGAGTAATAGCGTCTGACAGAGATGTGGACGGTATTGTTGATATTATGATCGATGCAACTGAAAACTGTTTTGAACCTTTAACGGCCGAGAGACTCTTTGATTGGCATGCAGCACTCTTTCCGATGGGAAGAAGCGGGATATTTAAAATTACGGTTGGCGATTGGAGAAAAGATACATCCGGGAAAATGCAGGTCGTCTCAGGTGCGGCGGGAAGAGAAAAAGTCCATTTTCAAGCTCCCGATGCCGAGCTGGTCGAAATGGAAATGGAACGTTTCCTGAAATGGTTTAACGGAGAGAACGAAACGGATTTAGTAATAAAAGCGGCAATTGCGCACCTTTGGTTTGTGACAATTCATCCGTTTCAAGATGGTAACGGACGAATTGCGAGAGCTCTGACTGACATGCTGCTGGCTCAATCGGACAAGAGCACACAGCGGTTTTACAGTATGTCTGCTCAAATCGGGAAAGAGAGAAAAGAGTACTACGGGGTTCTTGAAAAAACACAGAGAGGAGACTTTGACATAACCGAATGGATAAAATGGTTTTTAAGCTGTTTGATTAATGCCTTAAAAGCGACCGAAACCCTCCTTGCACGAATTTTGTTAAAAGCCGATTTCTGGAACAGACATGCAGAGACAATCATTAACGAGAGGCAGAAGAAGGTTATAAACAGATTACTGGACGGATTTGAAGGCAAACTGACCTCAATGAAGTGGGCTAAGATTGCAAAATGTTCAAAGGATACGGCAATCAGGGATATCAACGACTTGATAAAAAAGGATATACTGCAAAAATCCTCAGCAGGCGGCCGAAGCACAAGCTACGAACTGAATATGACGAAATAGCTGCCGGCGGACAATGTCCTATATTAAAGTATTGAGCTATAAGTGTTAAAAAACAATTTTAGAAGACATAATTAAAAGCATAAAAGGGCCTTTAAATTTCGCCAGATGGTGTATAACGGATAAAAAAGACTCAGTTTTGAATAAAATCTTTTAAAATTTGCTCAAGATGTGATTTTTTCACTATGTTTGCAGAAACAAACAACGAAACAATGCTAATTAGATTTACTATTGAGAATTTTCTGTCATTTAGGGAGAAACAAGTCTTTTCAATGATACCGGGGAAAGGCTCTCTTAAATCACATCACAAATCGACTCCGGTAAAAGGAGTTTCAGCTTTAAAAGTAGGGGTTATCTATGGTGCAAACGCATCAGGTAAATCAAACCTTATTAAAGCAATTGACTTTGGGAAAAAAACTGTTTTGTCTGGAACTAAGCCCGGACAGCCAATAACTACGAGTTTTTTCAAGCTTGATAAAAAATTCCTAAATAAGCCGTCTTATATTGAGTATGAAATCCAGCATAAGGGTAAAAATTATGCTTACGGATTCATTCTAAATGCTAAAGAGATTGTGGATGAATGGCTTTTCGAAATATCAAAATCGGGTGAAACAAAAATATTTGAAAGAAAAAATACAGTTGAATATGATTTAGACTTCCTCTTTAAGAAGAATAATACATCA
>DDLZ01000040.1 GCA_002340405.1 Bacteroidales bacterium UBA2559 | reverse complement strand
TCAAATGAGAGATGTGTGGCATTTGCCTGCAATTGCGCCATGGGAGAAATCGTGCGGCAAACATCCTACACAAAAACCATTAGCTTTATTAACAAGAATCATATTAGCCTCCACTAAAAAGAATGCTTGGATTTTAGACCCATTTACAGGTAGTTCAACGACAGGAATTGCGGCAAATCTTATCAACAGAAGATTTCTTGGTATTGATAGAGAAGAGGAATTTCTAATTATTTCTAAAAAACGAAAATTTGAAATCGAGAATCCTCAAATATTCGATATTTATAGAAAAAAACTTAAAGGATTTGAAGATAAAAACCAATTAGGATTATATTTAGCGAAAGAACCTGAAATTGAATATGAGAGATTATTTGAATTTTGATGAAATGACAGAAAAATATGATAACGCGTATAAAACATTTTGTAGTCAGTAGTTTGCCTGACTGAAAAAGGTATGATTCGTATATGAAAAACCTGACAATAAGATTAGCTGACAAATCGGAAATTGACAAAGCATTTTCTCTCTTAAGGGGAGCTGCAATATGGCTGAGAGATAAAGGTATTGATCATTGGCAAAATTGGATCAATCCATCGGATTTATATTCAAACTGGATTAAGGAAGGATTTGATTCCAATCAATTTTATTTTGTCATGCATGACTCACAGGCAATAGCTATGTTCCGTTTACAATGGACCGATGAATTATTCTGGGGCATTCGAGATGAAAATGCGGGATATATCCATTCATTTACTATTGATAGAATTTTTAAGGGACAAGGGATTGGTTGCCAAATATTGAAGATGATTGAAGATTTGTGCAGGCAAAATAATAAGCAATATTTGCGATTAGACTGTGGTGCAAACAATCAAGGGCTATGTAACTATTATGAAAAACAAGGATTTAGGTCAATCATAGATGTCAATGTACATGGAGAACAATTAAGATTATTTGAAAAAAGACTATAGGATTGAGAGGAAAATATTTACATTTTAAGGGCAACCAATCTGCATGAAAATGTACAAGGATAACCTAAATTGATTGGATTGAGATGCTTAAAAAACGTACCTCTGTGTTGAATTATTTTTCAATCATGATTGAAAATTTTTCGAAAAAGCAAATATTTTCAAACACACTTGATAAGTTTGATAAACCTGATGACAAAACCATATAAATCAAAAACATACTATTAACAATAACATAACAGATGTATATGAAGCTTTACCCTTTTCTTTCAATTGTATTAATTGGCGTTATTTGTTCATGTAATGAAAAAGAATCTCCTGCGATGAAGGTGGATGAAACCCGTAATACCTATTACCTGGATGATATGGTTAAGTCTTATTCATTCTTAACACTCAAGGATGACTCTGTTAATGGATTAGTAGGTAGAATCAACAAGGTGCTGATTGATGATGACTTAATCTTTCTTTCGCATATTCCGAATGAGCAAAGTGGAGATTTGCAACAACAATTAGGAGTCTTCGATTTAAATGGTAATTATTTGCATGGTATTGGTCATACCGGCAGGGCTTTTAATGAATATCAGGCAGTAAGAGATTGGAGTATTGACATAATAAACAAGGAAGTTCTGGTTTATGATCCTTTCAGAAATAGAATTCAAAAATATTCGTATGATGGTTCTTTTAAGGCTTCTATTACGTTGAATAATGAAATTGCAAAAAACGGTTGATATCCACCCACCCAAATCGGTGATATCCGTTCACTTTTTGTCTTGTTTCATCTCAAAGGCAGTGCAAGGTTAATCATTTTTTTTAAATTTCACTCTGTTTTGCAGTTTTTTTTCTTTCTCATGCTCTCTCCTTTCAGCTCAAAACGTACTGCAGTGTGCACCAACCTGTCCAGTATGGCATCGGCTGCAGTGGTGTTCTTTTTGAGAACCTCATACCAGTCGGCAACAGGCAGTTGCGACACTATGACCGTGGATTTTTGTCCATGCCTATCCTCGATGATCTCCATAAAGTCCAGTAACTGTTGGCCGTCGAGTACCTTCATGCCGAAGTCATCCAATATGAGCAGGTCTGTCTGTGCAATCTTAGCAAAGAACCGGTGCAACGTGCTGGCTATCCTTGCTAAGGTTATCTCCTCAAAGAGCCTGTACAGGTTGTAATAGGCCACCTTGTAGCCATTCATGCAGGCCTGGTGGCCCAGAGCCGATGCGAGCCAGCTCTTGCCCGTTCCTGCGGCTCCTGTAATGAACACGGGTATCCCGTGCCTGATGTAGTTGCACGATGCCAGGTTGAGCACGGTGGTTTTATCCACGCCACGGGTGGAGTCATAGATGACCTGATCCATCGATGCCTGGTAGCGGAAACGTGCCTTCTTGATGAGCCTTGCGTTGCGGCTCATGGTGCGGTTATCAAACTCGGCCTGTATCATCAGCGCCAGGCCGTCATGCAGCGAGAGTTCCTCCGTCCGGCGGGTCTCCTGCAGCGTTGTCCAGAAATGCGCCATTCCGGGCATCTTCAGACTTCTCAGTTGGTTGGATATCTCTTCCATAATATATGATTGTTTGAGTGGGTTTATGGATTGTTGTAAATGTAGTCATGTAAACTGTTCGCGTCCTCTTATGTTATCGTGTTCCGGGGGCATGAGCAAGTCATGCTGATGCACTCCTGCACACCTGCTGTCTATGAGTTGTCTGACGAAACGGTAGTTGTATCTGCCGTACTCTATTGCGGTCTCACACGCGGTCCTGAACAGGACGGGATCTGTGGTTCTCTGCAGGTTCAGCAGCCCATCGCAACTCCTGTAATGCATCTCTGCAGGCAGCCTGGAGGTGTGGAACATGAGCGTTACAAGCCTGCCCAACTCAACCGACACCTTTTCGCAGCGTTCTATGTAACGCTGGGGCGTACGGTCGCGGTACTCACGTGAGTTGCTGGCCAGGTGCTCGTCACAGATGGTATACCGGCCATGTGAGTAGTCACGCTCGTAGGCCTTGAGTAACCGGCCGTCGGCGTATATCTTGACCAGATTACGGGTATACTCCACATGTACCTGCTTCCCTATGAAGTGGTATGGCACACTGTAGTAGTGCTTATCCCGCCCGAAGTAGATACAACAGTTGGCGCCCACTTTGAGATCAGTGTAGCTCTTTATCTCGAAGCGTTTCTGAGGTAGCGGCAGCAAGCCTGGCTTGTCCACCGCAAGAAAGCGTTCCTCACGGCTGTAGGGATGGTGCTGCATGCGCTTGCGGTTGTGTGCCTGCATCTTCTCTGCGACAGCCCTGTTGAGTTCCTCCAGAGAGTAAAAGGTCCTGTTGCGCAACTCGGCATAGACACGTCTGTACACAAGCCTAACCTGGTCCTCCACAAGTGACTTGTCCTTCGGGTGCCGAGGTCTGGCGGGAATCACCACGCAGCCGTAGTGGTTGGCCATGTCCTCCAGTATCCTGTTCACCGATGGCTCGTAGCGGTCGGTCTTGACTATGGCAGCTTTGAGATTGTCGGGCACAAGTATCCTGGGTGCTCCGCCTATATGCTCAAAGAACTTTGTTATGGCATACACAAAGTCCTCGGTGGATTGTGACGGTACACATAGCATGAAGCCGTAGTCACTGGCCGGCAGGCAGGCTATGAAGGACTGGGTTCTGACCTTATCTGCCGTATGCATGTCAATGTAACCCAATGTGTCGCCTGCATAGTCAAGGAAAGCCTTCTCACCACCCACATAGAGGTCTTTGAGTATGGTGGACGGCGCTTTGTCGCTTGATGCCAGCGCGTTCTGGTTATAGTGGTAGCGAAACTGCGTCAGCCCGTATCCGTCGGGATGGTCACGGCGGTATTCCTCCCACAGCAGCTTGAGCGTGACATGGGTCTTGCCGCTTCTGGACATCTCTTCTTCCAGATATGGAAGCAGTCTCTTGAACTCATCGAAACGGTTGTCGGGATAGGCCGGGCTGCCTCCTTTCAAACGGTGCTCCAGGACGGGGTCATCCAGTTCCAGCAGACCATCTATGCCGAGCGGGTCGGCACAGACCTTTCTCACATAGTTGTTAACTGTCTCCTTGTCCATGCCTATCTGGACGGCCGCCTTGCGGTTGGAAACATTCTGTCTCTTAAGCAGCAGCAATTGCTTGATCTGACTCATACTCTTAGTTTTTCCTGCCATATACTTGCGTCATTAGTTGTTGTCTTTGACGCAAATGTGGGAAAAACAAGACCTAAAGTGAACGGAAATGCTCCGATTTGTTGTCGGCGAGGCAAAAACTGAACGGATATGCTCCGATTTAAAGTGCCGACCGACTGATATACAGGCTTCTAACGATACGGGAGTGAACGGAAATGCTCCGTTTTCCAGCCGATTTTGCCCCGATTGAACGGATATGCTCCGATTTTTAGGGCGTTTTCAGGCCTGTTTCAGCCATAAAACTGAACGGTTGAAGCTGATTCGAGTGGGTGGGTATGCTCCGATTTTTCCAGAAATATTGAGAGCAAATCAACTCTACTGCAATAATAGTCGTATTTACATTCAATCGATGATTCCGAATGAAAGTTCAGATGATATTACTAGAATATTAAATGATGGAACGAAAGTTCCTTTGATGTCTAAAAGAAAACTTTCTACTGAGGATTTCTATATTTCGGGTGTCAATCAGTTATCTAATCCTGGTAATGATACACTATACCACATTAGACCTTTGGATAATAATCTTTATAAAATTGTTGATCAGGAATGTTCTAAGATGCAATCATTGGATTTTATTCTTATTCCATCAGCAAAAATAATGGAAAGGTTTACAACCGATAATTATGATTATCTTATTGCGATGCCTTCTTATTGTTACGACACCAAGAGCTATTATTTTGTTCAAACAATTCAAGACGGATTATATGTTTTTTCAAAGAATGACATAAAATGGACTCATTATATTGAAAAAGATCAAATCAACGCTACGATTATTATTCCCAATTCAATTATAGGAGTGTCAGATGACAGATTAATTGGCCAGATAACAACAATGAGGGCAAGGGATGAATTGAAGTACAATCAGGATTTAACAGAGAATGAGAAAATAGTGTTCGAACAAATTCTGAAGAGTGAGAATCCCACATTAGTTTTCTATAATCTGAAATGAAGAATATAGTTGTAAGTTTTTTAGTAGTATCCCAAAAAGTGTACAATTTCTATTCAAGCTTATACCTTTTTCAGAAAGTCTTCCAAATCCCACGCAGAGATATGTTCAATCCCTTCGTTGGCAGGTATCTTGTAATCATCCATGCTTACTACGTATTTATTAAAGTTATCCTCGATGAGTTTTAACGGGCGATATTCCCTTTCGATGGTTTTCTCCTCAGTCAATTGCAGTGTAACTTGCAAATAAATCCGGCTTTTGCCTTTAATCGCAACAAAATCGACCTCCGTATCTTTTATTGTTCCCACATAAACCAGGTATCCTGCACGTCGCAAACTCAAATAAACGGCATTTTCCAAAAGATATCCAATTCCGTAACCGTATCCGGAGTAAAGATAATTTCGGTAACTTAAATCGTTCATATAGTACTTACAGTTGCCCGAAATGGTGTTTTTACCCTTTATGTTGTATCGCTCGGCGTGATGAACAAGGAATGAGCTTTCCAAATAAGTAATATATGATGAAAGCGTTTCGTAGTTTGTCTTCCGTTTTTTCGAAGCAAAATAATTTATGATGTTTGTTATCGAGATTAAACCCGATGCGGTATTAACCAAATAAACAAACAGATCATCCAGCAACTTTACATCTTTTATATTATATCTTGATACTATATCACGCAACATTACCGTGTCTTTGATGGAAGAGACGTAATTCTGTTTCATTTCATCGCCGGATAAATTGAACAGTTCGGGTAAAGCTCCGCTTTGAAGGAATTCTTTATAACTCTCACTGCCTTTTTCTTGTTGTGTGACTCCGCAAAACTCAGTATAGCTATATGGAAACACCTCAAATTCAATGTATCGTCCCGACAATAGTGTTGCTAATTCTCCGGACAGGAGTTTGGAATTTGAACCGCTGATAAATAGTTCACAAGGTTCTGCAAAATCCTGAGAGTGTGAATTTACGAACCGTTCCCATTCCTCAATATGTTGTATTTCGTCAATAAAAATATAGACCTTACCGGCAGGGTTCAATACTTTTCTGTAAGTATTGTATAATTGCTCTAACTCTATGGCATTATGTAAAGTTGATAATTCCATATATTCTTTGTTGATATAAAGAATATTTTTGCTCTTAACACCTGCAGACAATAACTTGGATGCAATTTGACGCAAGATGTAGCTTTTACCTGCTCGACGCTGCCCGACAAGTACTTTTACCAACTTGTTACCTACATACTGTCCGATTTTATCTGTATAAAATGTACGAGAATACCCCAAATCTATCGGATTGTTATCCCAAAAATTGTACTTCCGTATTGAATTAATTATTTCAACCATGATTGAATATTTTTCGCAAATGTAATTATTTTCAAATACACTTGAAAATTTTCTGCAATTTATTTGATTTATTCGGTAACGGCTTCTAGAAGGCATTTTCACATAACCTGCTTGACAATAAGAACAAGGCTGTATGACGATATTCAGAAATATATAGGTTTGTCCGTTGCTGCATTTTGTCAAATCTAATACTAGCACCTTTGGAGATTCTGACAGATTGAGCAATTAACCGTTAATAGAGAATATTTGAAATTAATTTTACATTTTGTTTTGTGATGTAAATTAAAATCGTTTAGTTTACAGTCCAAATTAAAACTGCCCAAAAAGGGGTAGTTTATTACATGTTAAACTCTAAACCAATTTAAAATGAAAAACACAAAATTTTTATTGTATTGCCTGATGTTTTCAGTTGTTTTAATAAATTACTCTTGTTATCAAGAAAAATTGATTTATACAGATGTTGATAGTGAGCAGTATGATGAATTGTCTCCGTCGTATACTCAATAGTAGGCTTTAAGAATAATTCAATTGCAAATTATCCGTGTAAATCAACATTAATTTCAAATATTGTTAAAAGTTATGAATAAGTTATTGATAATTATATTTGCTTTGTCATTATCTTCTTGTGTGAAAGAAAGAGAGGCTTCTGCCATTTTGAAATTTGTAGTTAATAATGAATCCCATAAGTTAATTGTTTTTTCAGTGACCTCTGATATGGGGTATAAAGAAACTAAAACAAATGGTAATAATATTGGGGTGATAGAGTTCCGTAAAACAATCACTAAAAAGGCTGATGGCGGGTGGACTATTTACGGTGGTGATGGAGATCCGAATGACGCAATAGTATCAGTTGATTTTATAGATAATTGTATATATAACACTTCTGATACTACGTACTATTGCTTTGAAGCAGGTTAACCAATATTTGAGCAAATTGATTCAATATACCTGAATAATACGAATGTTGAAATTTCCGGCACGGCCTGGAATCTAATAGAGTGTTATAATGTTATAATACCAGACAGTTTGTTAACCAACATGAAAAAGAATTATTCTCTGCTCGAAAAGTTTGAAAAATATTATTTAAAGTAGATGATGTGTTGTTCTTTCTGCATTAAGCTGAGAAAGCTATTAAACAAATTACAATGGCAAGCGAAAATATATATATTATTGAATGTCAAGATATTATATATTTTNNATAAAATCCTATGAATAGAATTGTGTTTTTATTTATCATTACATTCTTATTATCAGGTTGTGAAAAAGAGAGAAACACTTCCTTCGAATTAGTTAAAACACTTATCAATAAGACTGATAATCAACTTTTATATTCTATAAAAACAAATGTTCGTGCCGATTCTGTCGTTTCTTTTGGTAATGACAGCCTCTCAATGAAGTTTGTTAAAAATGGCACTGTGTTCTTACCACCGATAGGACCTTACAGTATAGATATTGAAAGTGTAAGAATTGAGAGTGAGGTTTTGTATAATATAACAGATACAAGTTATTTTCAATTCAATTTTTATAGAGATGAATGTGATGATAAAAATTCTTTATACAAAGAAATGATATTTTATGGGGTGGATGGTAATATTTTTAATGAAAGACATACTGAAAAGTTATTCTTTACTGATACATTGATTCCTATAATGACGAAGGATTATACGATGCTCGAAAAGTTTTCAGAATATTATTCCAAGCAATAACCATAGTGCAGTGCAGCCTTTAGGGTACTATCCCAAAAAGTGTGTAGTTCCTGTGTGCGTGTAAGTGTTATATTTCCGTGAATGAATAAAGGAGGCCGGCCGGCCTCCTTTATTCGTACGCGATCAGGGATTCGAACCCTGGACCCATTGATTAAGAGTCAATTGCTCTACCTACTGAGCTAATCGCGCATGACGCTTTTTCAAAAAGCGTTGCAAAGGTATTCTTTTCTATTGATTAAGCAAAATGAAAATCCCTTTTTTTGATAGAAACATCACCCATAGGTACTCTTGTATAGACTATGTGTTCGTTCTACTGTCCGCACATTACCTCAGGAACATTATTCTAAACTACCACATATAGTTAAAGAGTGCTCCGGCAATTAACGAATCTCTTAGAAGTTGAAGAATCTCTTTGCGTTGTAGTATGAAATGTCTTCGACCATTTGCTCTACACGTTTCATTTCGCTGGCGGGAATCTCGCCCTTTTCGATATCGGCAGCAATGAGATTACACATTATGCGGCGGAAATATTCATGACGTGTGTAGGATACGAACGAGCGACTGTCGGTAAGCATGCCTACAAATCTCGACAACAGGCCGAGCATACTTAGGGCATTCATCTGCTGTTCAATGCCGTATTTCTGATCGAGGAACCACCACGCTGCTCCAAGCTGAAGTTTGCAGGGTACGCTGCCGTCCTGGAAGTTGCCTATGGTTGCGCACACCACCTCAAAATCGGTGGGGCAGAGATTGTAGATAATGGTCTTGGCAAGCTTGTCCATGCTGTTCAGACGGTCAAGGTAACGGTTCATAGCCTTGGCGGTCATGACTTGCGATATTGAGTCAAAGCCGGTGTCTTTACCTACAAGTTTGAACATCTTTGTGTTATTGTTGCGGATAACGCCATAGTGGAACTGCTGTGTCCAGCCGGTATCTGCATCCATCTTGCCGAATTCAATCAGCATGGCGCTTTTGAACTTGCGTATTTCAGCTTCGGTGAGTGTTGTGCCTCCATAAACTTTTTTGAAGATGGCGTCCAGTTCGGAGGCAGTAAAGTCATCGGCATAAAATTCCTCCATTCCGTGATCGCTCAGGCGACAGCCATGCTCTTCGAAGAATTTGTGACGGACGAGCAGAGCCTTAACAATATCGTCAAAGCATTCGATTTTTGTGTTGCTCACTTTGGCCAGCTTATCGATATATTCGCGGTATGCGGCGGGGTTTTCCACGGCCATGGCCGCATCGGGACGCCATGTAGGCAGCACCTTGACCTTGAATCCGCTTTCACGTATCTGTTTGTGATATTCGAGCGAGTCAACCGGATCGTCAGTGGTGCAGACCGTCTCCACATTGTAACGCAACATCAGGTTTTTGGCAGTGAATTCGGGACTCTGCAGTTTCTCGTTACACTCGTCGTAAATCTCCCTGGCGGTATCCGGGTTAAGTATCTTGTCTATTCCGAAACAGGTTTTAAGCTCCAGATGAGTCCAGTGGTACAGAGGGTTGCGCATGCAATAGGGCATGGTTTCGGCCCATTTCAGGAATTTATCCCAGTCCGATGCGTTGCCGGTTATATATTTCTCGGCCACGCCGTTGGCACGCAGGATACGCCATTTGTAGTGGTCGCTTCCCAGCCATAGTTCGGTTATGGAGCGGAATTTATGGTCGTCGGCTATCTCCTTGGGGTCCAGATGACAGTGATAGTCAATTATAGGAAGCTCCTTGGCATGATTGTGGAACAGATGCACAGCTGTTTCGGACTGTAGCATGAAGTTCTCATGAATGAATGGTTTCATAGTCTATGGGTTTAGTAATCAGGTTAATAATAATGTAATCATAAAATGGTGCAGCGCCTGTTCAGGCAAGCAGTCGTGCTATATGCCTTTCAAGCAGGTTCTCTTCTACATGAAGGCCTATGACATCGCTGTTGCGTTTCAGGGCAGAGTAGTACTCATCGCCAAGTTCGGCTGCAATCTTGTAGCTTACGTGTATAAGCTGGCGGAAATCGGGATTGTAGAGTTCATCCTGAGGATTATGTCGCAGTGTTCGGGCATACCGGGTGCCTGACCAACCCATTATTTGGGCGGCATCAGGCAGCTTGGCCGGGTTGATGTCAATGACCGTGGCGTAGGGTTTGCACAGCTCTTCCATGCGGTCCAATGCGGCAATGGCAATGCGCTTGGCCAGCTCCAGTGCCTTGTCATCGGCCATGGCAAGACCGATATTCTCCTCCAGCCAGGTTGTGCCGGCGGTTTTTATATGTATGCCCTTGTCATACTTGCGGATAAGACGGCCCATAATCGGATAGATGGAGAACTTGTCGCTGCCCGAGTGTATACTCAGCTTGAGTCCGTCGGGGAGTCCGAACTCTTTGACGGCGAAATCGATCACCAGCAGATATTCGTGGAACTCTTTCTCGAACTGTACAATGTCGCCCACATACTCTACACCCTTGTTGAAGCGGCCGGTAAATTTGGGCGCAATGGTCTGCACCGGCACTTTTTCCTGTGCCAATCCGTTCAGTATGAAGAACATCTCAATGGGGGTTTGAGGCGAATCCACCTCGTCCATAGAGACTTCGGTAACGAAATTGCCGGCTCCCTTCTTCCCGGCTATATGTCTGTAGATACGTCCTGCCTCCCGGGTTGCAAAGAGATATTTTTTCGCTAAGGTCTCAATAAGGCTGTGATCAACCTTAAAAGGCCGGGCTATGCCTGGAATGGTCAGGTTTCCGGCATACTTCAGATTGTTGGTTACAAACTCCGATATCGAAGCCTCGTCGGCCGGTTTGCCTATGTAGTCGGCCACATCGATTGTAAAAAAATCCGATGAATCTATGAACCGGTCAACATTGTTCATATTGATGTGGTCGGCATCTACGAAATAGGGTTTGTCGTAGCCAAGAGCTTTTACGGCCTCATCGGCTGCAATACGTGTATCGGCAGGTTCTGTGCCTACTATCTGGTGTTCCCGGTTGGATTTGTTCCATACCGGAACGAAATCGATGTTGTATCTCTCCGATGCTTTGATCAGAGCGGTCAGCTGATGTTTGCCCTGATGAGCAAAACGGTCGCCGGTTCCAAAAGAATATTTCCCAATAGTCATCATAATAGTAATATGTTGTGCGTCAGACGATATAGGTTCCGGCCACTGTATCTCCGCCATATCCGGTCCAGTTGGTGTGGAAGAATTCGCCGCGCGGTTTGTCGATGCGTTCGTAAGTGTGAGCCCCGAAATAGTCACGCTGTGCCTGAAGCAGGTTGGCCGGCAGCCGCTTGCAGCGATAGCCGTCGTAGTACTCCAGTCCGGCGGAAAGTGTGGGGATGGGTATTCCGCTCATCACGGCATGAGTTATGACGTTGCGCCAGCCCTGTTGGGCATCGGCAAGTTTCTCCTTGAAATAGGAGTCAAGCATAAGGTTGTCCAATTGCGGATTCTTGTCAAAAGCATCCTTTATCTTACCCAGAAATACGGAGCGTATTATGCATCCGCCGCGCCACATAAGCGCTATACCGCCGTAATTCAGATTCCAGCCGTACTCTTCGGATGCAGACCTCATAAGGTCGTACCCCTGAGCGTATGAAATCACCTTGGCGGCAAAAAGGGCCTTGCTCATATCTTCAAGGAACTGTTTGCGGTCACCCTGAAATTTTGAGGCTTTGGGACCTTCGAGAATGGAGCTTGCAACAACGCGTTCCTCCTTCTTTGCCGACAGGCAGCGTGCAAAGACCGATTCGGCTATTAGTGTTAGAGGCACTCCCTGGTCAAGCGCTGCAACGGCTGTCCACTTGCCGGTACCTTTTTGGCCGGCGGTATCAAGTATGTAGTCCAGCACGTAACGGCCCTCGTCATCTTTCTTGGCCAGAATGTCACGTGTTATCTCTATAAGATAGGAATCCAGATCACCGCGGTTCCATTCGGCAAATGTCTCGTGCATCTCTTGGTTGGTCATGCCGAGATAATCCTTCATAATGTGGTAACATTCGCATATAAGTTGTATGTCACCGTATTCGATGCCGTTATGAACCATCTTGACAAAATGGCCGGCACCGCCCTCACCGACCCAGTCGCAGCAGGGGCTGCCGTCATCGACTTTGGCGCAGATGCTTTGGAATATGGGTTTTACTATGGGCCATGCGGCAGGACTTCCGCCGGGCATCATGCTGGGACCTTTCAGAGCGCCTTCCTCGCCGCCTGAAACGCCGGTGCCTATGTAAAGCAGCCCCTTGCTCTCCACGTATGCCGTGCGGCGCATGGTGTCGGGGAAGTGGGTGTTACCTCCGTCAATAATGACATCGCCCGGTTCAAGCAGAGGAATAAGCATCTCAATAAAGTCATCGACAGCCTGCCCGGCTCTTACCATAAGGAACACTTTGCGGGGACGTTTGAGTGATGCAATAAAATCCTCAAGCGTCATGGCTCCGTAGATGTTTTTGCCTTTGCCGTTTCCATTAATGAAGTTTTCAACCTTTTGGGTGGTGCGGTTAAATACGCTGACATGGAACCCTTTGCTCTCCATATTGAGCACCAGATTCTCACCCATTACTGCAAGTCCTATAAGTCCTATATCCGAAATCTGTTTCATACGTATATATATTTTTAATTATTTACATTGAATCCCATCTGACGCAATATAATTGCAGCCTGTTCGCCGATATCATTTTTCAGAGTCACCGTAAAAGCGGAGAACTCGCGGCGGATGGGATAGGTCGCACGCTGTTTCTCAAAACTGCTTGCATCGGCTCTGAGGCGTGTATCGTCATCCTTAATTTTGTAGGTATAGAGAATAGCATCTTCAACCGCCTGTATGTGAGTCTTGTCTTTAACGTCCAGGGTGAATTCCAATGGCTGAGCGGGTAGGGGGATCTCCTTTATCGTCCAGTTGCGGCAGGGCAGCGAGAATTTACGTCCTATGGCCTGTACTGTCATAATGGTGCCTTTGGCTTTGCCGTCAATGGAATATCCCGCTATGTGAGGCGTACCGGTAAAGAGCAGTGAAAGCAGCTCACTGTCAATATAGGGTTCGTTCTCCCATACATCGAGCGATGCGGCTTTGATGGCACCTTTTTTTAGGGCCGCCTTGAGTGCACCGCAGTCCACCACCTCGCCGCGGGAGGTGTTGATCAGTATCTGGTCCTTGCGCATGGAGGAGAACCTCTTCTTGTTGAACATGTGGAAAGTAGAGTCCCTGCCCCCACGTTGCAGAGGTACATGGCAGGTTATTATATCGGATTGCTCTATTATGGTGTCAAGGTGGACAAATCTGCTATCACCTTCCTGACGGGCACGCGGAGGGTCGCACAGCAGGACTTTGAAACCCAGTAAAGCCGACAGACGGGCTACCTTGCTGCCCACATTGCCTACGCCTATTATGCCTATGGTCTTGTCCTTATAATCGAATCCGAATCCGCGTGCCATAGTTACAAGCAGGGAGCCCATGTATTGTTTGACCGACCAGGAGTTACAGCCCGGCGCATTGGTCCATTCTATACCGTTAGCCTCGCACCACTTAGTGTCAATATGGTCAAATCCGATGGTTGCAGTGGCAATCATACTGACCTTAGAACCTTTTAGAAGCGACTCATCGCACTTTGTGCGGGTACGGGTGATTATTGCATCGGCATCGCGAACCGCATCGGGTGTGGTCTCGTTGCCCGGCAGGTAAATCACATTGGCGTATGGCTCCAATGCACCTTTGAGAAACGGTATATTGTTATCGCAGATTATTTTCATGATTCAGTCTTTGAATCGGTCCGGATATGCCCAAAGGCCCAGAGCCGGATTGGATATATAATAAATCTCTTCTCCGTTTACAATGTTCCAGCCGTCTTTAAGCCGGTCAGGAGCATATTTTACGGTTATCTCATTCAGATTGCCCCAGTTAAATCCTACGCTCTCAATCTCGGAACGTGTCACGTCGGGACCGGGACAGTAGGTTATGCTGAAACGGCCTTCGCCGGAGCCGTGTATGAGGTGGGCCGGCACACTTAGGTTCTCCTTCAGTTCGTCGTTCTCCTCAACCGCTTTCAGCGTGGCGGGCGTCCCAAAGTAGCCGTACTTGCGTATCAGGCGGTCATTGGTCGGGTCCTCACCGAACTCTCTGAGAGCCGGAGCCATTACTATAAGCTCCGCACCGTCGGCCAGAGCCATACGGGTGCGGTATATGGCCTTGTTACCCAGCCAGGTGCTCTTAAATTCCTCGGGGTCAAGCCACACCAGACATTTTTTAATGGGTCTGTCAACCATTATGAAATTGACCTGAAGAGCCAGTTCGGCTGCACGGCTGAAACATTCAAAGTCATCGCCTATGTAGAGTCCGCGCAGCTTTAAATCGCCGTCATCATCTTTTGAGAGTACGGTCTGGATATAGACTATGGGCAGATCTTTCGTGAAATGCTGTGAGGCATATTCCAAAATGTCGCGCACAGGGCTTTTGGCACGTCCCATGATACGCTCCATACCGTAAATGGCGCCCAGATAGTGACTTTTGTTTATGCTGTCGTTGCCACCTATGCCTACGAATATGTTTTTGTTGTAGTTTGCCATGCCTATCACCTCGTGCGGCACCACCTGCCCTATGGAGAGGATCATGTCGAATTCGGGGTCCAGAAGCAGTCTGTTGACCTGTGCTTTCCAACTGTAGTGCAGCTTGCCTTCCGATACCCGATAGATGTATTCGGCAGGAACTTCGCCGACAGTGACGACATCGTTACGCCAGTCATGGACTCTGAATAACTCCTTTGGAATGTTACCGAACATCTGTGATATCTGGTTGCCGGTCATGGGCGAATGGGTCCCAAGCGCCGGCATAATATCGGTCAGGGCACTGCCGAAATAGTCATAGCACATCTTCGTAATGGGGCCTGCGTATGAGTTCAGGCGGGTAATGTCAGGCGGTATTGCCAGAACCCGTCTGCGGGGGCCCATGTTGTCAAAAACCCGTTTGAGTATGCCGTGCACCTCATCGGGAGTTATAACATCGGTCTTGGAACCTCTGGCAAAGTAGAGCATGACTTATCTTTTTACCCGTGCGTTACCCATCCATACGCTCCATACCTGCTCCTCATCGGCAGGCTGTACGTAATCGGTCAGAAGGGTGGTGGCAAGCGCTCCCGTTGCCCATCCGAACTGGATCCATTTTTCAGGTTCCCAACCCTTGAGTATGGCATAGAGCATGCCGCCCACAAATCCGTCGCCGCCGCCTATGCGGTCAAGTACGTGTATGGTGCGCGGCTCCACAACGTGCCAGTTGTCACCTTCCAGCATGATTGCACCCCAATCGTGGCTGTTGGTATGTTCCACTTCGCGAAGGGTGTTGGCAAAGACCTGTGCATTCGGATAGGCGGCTTTCACACGGCGTACCATCTCTTTGAAACCGTCGATCTTGGCGGTTATATCCTTACCGCCGGCTTCAGGCCCCTTAATTCCCAGGGCTAACTGGTAATCCTCCTCGTTGCCTATAAGGATATCGCTTATGCCGGCTATCTCGTGAAATATCTCGTGGAGCTCCTTTTCGCGGCCTTTCCAGAATGAAGCGCGGTAATTCAGGTCAAAACTGATTTTCGTGCCATGTTTCTTGGCAGTCCGTGCTATATCAAGGCAGAAACGGCTTGTCTCTGCACTGAGCGCTCCTATCAGTCCGGAAAGATGTACTATCTGCACTCCCTCCTGACAGAAGATGCGCTCCAGATCAAAATCTTTTACGTTAAGGGTGCGTCCCACCTCGCCGGCACGGTCGTTCCAGACGCGCGGTCCGCGGGAGCCGTAGCCGCTGTCAGCCACGTTTATCTGATGGCGGTAACCCCAAGGGCCTCCCTGAGGCACATCGGGCCCTTCAAAATCCATGCCGCGGCTGCGCAGGTTCTGCTTTATGTAATTTGAGAACGGACTTCCTGCAACGAAAGTCGTCAAAACTTTGACCGGTAATCCCAGATAGGATGATATACTTGCCACATTGGTCTCGGCGCTTGTGACCTGAAGATTGAAAAGGTCACTGGTATGTACGGGCTGGCCGGACTGCGGCGTAATACGGAGTCCCATGCTGGTAGGGACCAGTAGGGCATACTTACAGCCCTTTTTAAGACTTATACTCATTTATCAACAGAAAAAAGTTATCATACAGTTATATGGTAATGCAAATTACGTACAAATATACGATAAAGAGCCCTTTTTTCCGATAGATAATCTTCAATTACATCTTAAACAGTCAAAAAATCCTTGGCGCTGCTCCTTGCAGCCGGTTTGCAATTTCGCGGATATGGGCGGGGGTTGTACCGCAGCATCCGCCTGCAATATTGATGAGTCTGTCGGTCGCCATACGCTCGAGGTAATCGGCTGTATCACAAGGCTTTTCTTCATAGCCGCGGGCCGTGGGCAGACCGGCGTTGGGAAAGATGCTTATCGCACATTTTACAAATTCTGCAATCTCTTTTACAATGGGATACAGCTCCTTTCCTCCGAATGAACAGTTCAGTCCGAAACTCATAGGTCTATATTCCGAGACTCCGTCATACAGTTCACGCAGGGGCACTCCCGTCATCAGGCAACCGCTTGTGTTCATTATGCTTGCCGAAACCATCACGGGCAGGTCGGTCCCTCTCTCCTGCTGTACGCGGCGGATTGCAGTAAGCGCCGCTTCGGCATTCCTCATGTCGGTAATGGTCTCAACCAGAAATCCGTCAACTCCGCCTTCGGCAAGTGCATCGGCCTGAGTATAATAGGCCCGGGTTAAAAGATCAAAGTTGAGTGTTTCGGCCGGGTCCATCATCATTTCGATAATGAACAGGGATTTGGGTGAAGGTCCAATGCTTCCCATGACCCACACGTTGCGCCCGGCTGTGTCGGCAGCCTTTCTGGCAATGCTGACAGCCGCACGGTTCATTTCGCCGACTCTATCCTGCATATTGTATCCCTCCTGCGATATGGCATTGGCTCCGAAGGTGCAGGTACTGATAATGTCGGCGCCCGCATCGACGTAAGCCTTGTGTATATCGTATATGATGTCGGGACGCGTTATACACAGTGCGTCGTTGTTGCCGTCATACTTGATTCCTTTCTGCTGGATGAATGTTCCCATGCCGCCGTCAAGAATCAGGATCCTCTTTTTAAGCTCTTCTCTAATATCCATCTCTATTCGTTAAAATCTAAAATATCAACCAGTTTGACTGCTCTAAAACAGATCAATTGAGTTTTTCTTTAAAAAGATTTATCAGTTCTTTGTTTGCCGAAGCAGTGTCAGGCAGTGTCCCATACCCATAGTAAACCCCAAAGTTGTCTTCGTGATAAGTATGGTATGAAAAATGTAAACCATTAACTTTTGCAATATCAATCATATCCGATACCCATTGCAGGCCCCCTTTGTTATTCTCAAAGCAATGACAGCCTACTCCAAACTCACCCATGTATATAGGGACATTATTTTTTTGCCCCCAATCGGCATATTTTTTGATCTCATGTTCCAGATAAGTTTTATTTCGTGTAAATACCGGATTGTCGGTTGTTAAAAAGTCAATCCGCAAACGACATGCTGCGTTATTTGATACATTCTGCCCTTTCATCCAGCCGCTTATCTGATAGGAGTAGCCTTGTTTGACTAAAAAAGGATTTTTATAGTTGCTGTAATTGCAATCACCGTCGGCACCGTCAATAAAGAGACTCGTATTTTCGCTTATTCCGGTTGAATTGCTCAGTCCGGTATGACCTGAATTATTTTCACTCCAATAGTACCATCCATCCGAATTGTTCAGTGGATTTTCCAAAATGGTTTGAACCAACTCTCCATCCGGGTCAAATTCTTTAATTTCAATATTATCGAAATAAACACGCCCACCCACATTTGCGGCAACCAGTGCCGGTATGCCAATCTTGATATTGACATCATTTACGGTATATTTTACACCCTCAAAATATTGCCAATCGGTTGTACCAATCCCAAGTGTAGGGTTATTGAATGTGGCGGTGTACCATTGTGTGTCATGAGTATATACGACTGACTCATCGGGATACTTTCCACCCTCTCCTAGATTTGTCCAACTGAACAGCTGATGAGTATATTCAAAAGGGTTATAGAAATGAAATTCATAAACCACATTGTTGTCGTTGATTTTCGGAAAATTATAGTCCGTTGTTTCGGGTTTGCCTTTCACATATATCGCCTTTTCAATAAATATGATATGATTGGTGTCCGCTTGTCTTATCTCATCGGTCAGCCTTTGAGCAAGTTGCTGCCATTGTACAATATCACTTGTCGGAACAGGCTCGTTCACTAGTCCGAATCCAATAATTTGAGTCTCATCTTTGTAGCGTTGGGCAATAGCTTTCCACAAGGCTGCCAAGCGGTTTTGAATTTCTGTTTGCTCCCATAAAGCATCACTGTTTCCCAAGGATTGAAATCCACCTTGGGGTACATGTATGTTTAATAAAAGAAGTATATCATTGTTCTGAGCCCATTGTATGTTCTGATCTATCCAGTCCCAGCCACTCTGTTTGTATTGATATGGGGCGGCATCATTTTCAAAAGTCTTGTAATTCAGATAAAACCTCACCATATTCATACCCATATCTTTTACTCGCGTATAATCCACTTCACTATGATGAGTGAAAGGCAGCTCATTATCGCTCCAAACCTCATTGCCAAATGCTATGCCCTCCAATCGAATGGCTTTACCATCAGCATCCAAAATTTTTGTACCTTGAACGCTGTAAAATTGTTTTTTTACAGGTATAGGCTGGATATTACCGGTATCCTTGTTGCAGTTTGATAAACAAAATACAATGAATGTATATGTTAATATTGTTGAGACCTTGGTTTTAAATATTTCTTTATCTCGTTTCATATTTAAAATATAGGTTTTGATGATGCACAATATATCAATATACAGATATTGGTCAATTCATCAATATGCGAACATCGGATAGTCCTTCATGATGTCGTTGACCTTGGCACGTACTTTGGCTATTACCTTTTCATCTTCGGGAGCATCGAGCACCTCTTCGATCAGGGCGGCTATTGTAACCATGAGATCTTCTTTTGCACCGCGTGTGGTGATGGCGGGTGTGCCAAAACGGAGACCCGATGTCAGGAACGCGCTGCGGGTATCGAACGGTACCATGTTCTTGTTGGCGGTTATATCGGCTGCGACCAGCGCTTTTTCAGCCAATTTGCCGGTCAGGTCGGGATACTTCGAGCGCAGGTCAACCAGCATACTGTGGTTGTCGGTTCCCCCCGAAACGATAGTGAAGCCGCGTTTTGTCAGTTCTTCGGCAAGCTTCCTTGCATTCTTCAGAACCTGAGCCTGGTACTCTTTGAATTCAGGGTGAAGAGCTTCCCAGAAGGCTACGGCTTTTGCTGCTATGATATGCTCCAGAGGCCCGCCCTGGGTTCCCGGGAAGACGGCCGAATCAATAAGCTGTGACATCATTTTGACTTCGCCTTTCGGGGTCTTACGGCCGCGTGGGTCCTCAAAATCCTTACCTATCAATATGATGCCTCCGCGTGGGCCGCGCAGCGTTTTGTGCGTGGTAGATGTTACGATGTGTGCATACGGTATAGGATTATCCAGCAGACCGGCTGCAATAAGACCGGCCGGATGTGCCATATCTATCATAAGCAACGCACCGACCGAGTCGGCAATCTTCCGCATGCGTGCGTAGTCCCATTCACGTGAGTATGCCGAACCTCCGCCTATTATCAGTTTGGGTTTTATTTCGAGAGCAAGTTGCTCCATCTTGTCATAATCTACACGTCCGGTTTCGGGGTTGAGGTCATATCCGACGGCATTGTACAGTATGCCCGATGAATTGACCGATGAACCGTGTGACAGGTGCCCGCCATGGCTTAGATTAAGTCCCATGAAGGTCTCTCCCGGCATTAGTATTGCCTGAAGAACGGCAGCATTGGCCTGCGCTCCCGAATGCGGCTGGACGTTGGCATATTCAGCTCCGAAAAGTTGTTTGACTCTGTCTATGGCAAGTTGTTCTGCTTCATCGACAACCTCGCACCCGCCATAATAGCGTTTCCCCGGATATCCTTCGGCATATTTGTTGGTAAGGCATGATCCCATGGCCTGCATTACCTGGTCACTTACAAAGTTTTCCGATGCTATCAGTTCAATGCCTTTTGCCTGACGCTGATGTTCACGCTCAATGATGTCAAAAACTATCTTGTCTCTTTTCATAATTGTTTTTGGTTGATTTATATTTAACTGTTGTTTTAACTAAAAGACTATTCCATAAGAGAATGACAGGATATTAACATGGCGGTCAAGTCTCATTCCGTCAGTGTTAACGCCGTTGTAAGTTCCTGTAAATCCTTTTGAAATATTGCTGATCCCAATTTCATATTCAAATTCAATAAGAGTACTTCCGGTACGTACGGTAAGTCCTATTGTCCAGCCCCAGTTCAATTCTGCAAGTGATTCCGATATGTCGGAATCATTGGTTCCCAGGATTGTTGACGATGCGTCGTCAACGAAAGGAACCCTGATTTTTGGACCTGTAAACAGTGACATGCTGTATGGCTCGTTGTTCACAATGTGGATTCCTGTCTGCAAGGGGATAGAAAGGTTGAATGCCGACGTAGTGATACCCAATTCATTTTTTCTCTCGGAATTTTCATCCCAACTGTTCAGGTCAATATAGAAGGTGGATTTGTTTTTGTTAATTCCAATGCCGGTCTTGATGTAATACAATCTGGAGTTATAGTGGCCGTTTATGGAAAAGAAATGACCCACCTGAGTATCCTGGCTGTATTTCTTCAAAGTATGCCCTTCGGTTTCAGCATGATTCATATAGGTTCCCGTAGCCGAAAATCCGAATTTCAAGTCCCACGTGAAAGAGGGCATGGAAACCCTTCCGGCATCGGGTTTATCGGCCGATGCCGACAGGAACGGTATCAATATCAGAATTATTGCAGCAACTCTTTTCATGTTTCACCGAATTAGGGTGCATTTAGGGTTTACAAAGCAGTCAAAGCAGTATGATCTTATCTTTAGCAACATCTTTTCCGCAATATCTGCACCTTAAAGTACCGTTTTTCTTGTCAACTATATGGAAAACCGTCTGCATCGGCTCATTGTTCGTAATACACTTGGGATTGCAACATTTTACTATGCCGCGCACCTCGTCGGGCATGGATATGGCCTTCTTTTCGACGACTTCGTAATTCTTAATACTGTTCAGGACAATGTTTGGGGCAATGACCGACAGCTTGCTGCATTCGTCTTCAGAGAAAAAACGGTCTGCGATCTTTATGATACCTTTGCTGCCCATCTTGTGACTGGAGAGATTGGCCCCTATGGTTATGGGGCTGGTTATTCCGGTAAGATTCAAAAGGTTGACAACATCGAATACCTTGTCGGAAGGTATATGGTCTATTACGGTACCGTTTTCAAGTGCCGCCACCAGAAGTTCGGATTTCTTCTTTTTTTTACTCATGTCTAAAGAAGATTCAGAGCGTTACATATTAGGGCTTCACGTACATAAATTCCGTTCTTGGCCTGTTGGAAATAGTAAGCCTTGGGATTGGAGTCCACATCCTGGGCTATCTCGTTTACTCTTGGTAATGGGTGTAAAATACGCAGGTTGGGTTTGGTGTTCCTGAGCATGTCGTTTCTGAGGATAAAGAGGTTTTTTACCCGTTCGTATTCCATAAGGTCGGTAAAGCGCTCCCGCTGTACCCGCGTCATATAGAGTATGTCGGCATCGGCAATTATCTCTTCATTGAAATCAAAATGTTCTACATATTTTATATCGTTAGCTTTACAAAAATCCTTGTATTCGGCGGGCATCATCAACTCTTCAGGTGAAACGAAGTGAAATGTGGGGTTAAAGAACCGCATGGCTGTAAGCATGGAGTGTACTGTCCGGCCGTATTTCAGATCGCCTACCAGAAAAATATTCAGATTGTCAAGATGTCCTTGTGTCTTCTGTATCGAATAGAGGTCAAGCATTGTCTGCGAAGGGTGCTGGTTGGCCCCGTCGCCGGCATTAATAATGGGAACGGGCGATATTTCGCCGGCATATTTGGCGGCTCCTTCCAGATAGTGGCGCATTACAATCAAATCGGCATAGTTGCTGACCATCATTATGGTGTCTTTCAGGGTCTCGCCTTTCGATGAGCTTGTCGTTGCGGCATCGGAAAACCCGATTACCCTGCCTCCAAGCCTGTTTACCGCCGTTTCAAAACTCAGACGAGTCCTGGTGGAGGGTTCGAAGAACAGCGTGGCTACTATTTTACCTTCCAGAGTATTTCTGTAAGATTCTGCTTCAAACATGGCAGCCTGTCTTAAAAGTTCCAGGATGTCATTGCTGTCAAAATCCTCAAGGGAAATCAGACTTCTGCCGGAATTGTCCATGATTTTGTGTTACAATATTTCAAATTCCAAAATTACTAATAAAATGCCAACTGAAAAAACCCATGTTTATAACTTTATATAAAAACCCACAAAAAGGAAAAAATAAGGCACGAGATATCTCTTTTTTGTCTTACTTTTGTAAAACATACCTCTATTATTTTTTGTGATGGCAAGAAAAACAATCGTAGGAAAAATAATTCTTTGGCTTTGGATCTTATTTATTGCCGGTGTAGCCACTCTGTTTTTTATATTCATATCTCTTTCGAAAGGATGGGTCGGCAATATCCCTTCGGTTGACGATCTTGAGGATCCTATTGACAAGTTTGCAACTCAGGTCATATCGTTTGACGGCGTGGTATTGGGCACTTTTGCCCATAGTGAGGACAACAGGGTCTGGGTCGGGTTCGATGAACTTTCGCCCAATCTTGTCAAGGCTCTTATAGCCACCGAAGACATCCGTTTTTTGGACCATTGCGGAATAGACCTAAAAGCAATAGTTAGAGTTGTGATCAAGCGTATGATACTTCAGCAGAAGAGTGCAGGCGGCGGAAGTACGATCACTCAGCAGCTGGCCAAGCAGCTATACACGGAGCATGTAGCCCGAAATTCGTTGCAGAGAGCATTGCAGAAACCCAGTGAATGGGTTATTGCCGTCAAGCTGGAGCGCTACTATACCAAGGAGGAGATTCTGACTCTCTACCTGAACAAGTATGATTTTGGGAATAATGCCATAGGAATAAATACCGCATCGAGAACCTATTTCGGCAAGCTTCCGATAGAGTTGAATCCGGAAGAGGCCGCCATGCTTATAGGCATGTGCCAAAACTCTTCCCTCTACAACCCTTTACGCCGTGAGGAGTTAACCCGTGAACGAAGAAATGTGGTTCTATCCCAGATGGAAAAAGCCGGCTTCCTTACTTCGGAATTGAAGGACTCTTTGCAGAATATGGAGCTGGGGCTTAATTATCATAAGGTTGATCACAAAGTAGGTTCAGCCACCTATTTCAGGGAGTATCTGCGCAGAATTTTAAGAGCTTCAAAGCCTGACCGTGCCAACTATCGGGGATGGCAGATGCAGCAGTTTTATGAAGATTCGCTTGATTGGGAGCAGGATCCGCTGTTCGGGTGGTGTAACAAAAACACCAAACCTGACGGAGAACCATATAACCTATATACCGATGGACTGAAGATTTATGTGACCATAGACTCCAGAATGCAGGCATATGCCGAGGCTGCCGTCGATTCACAGCTCAGGACCTACCTGCAACCGAATTTCTTCAGAGCCAAGAGAAACAGCAGGACTGCCCCCTTTACAACGAATCTTACCGACGAAGAGGTCGAGAGTATAATGGTGCGTACCATGCAGCAGACCGACCAGTACCGCGCTCTAAGGGCGAATGGGTTGGATGAACAGGAAATTCGTAAGATTTTCGATACGCCCCGAAAGATGAGTGTCTTTTCATATTCCGGCGATATTGACACGGTCATGTCGCCTATGGACTCGCTCAAATATTTAAAGTTCTTCCTGCGCTCGGGTTTCATGTGTATGGAGAATCAATCCGGATATGTGAAGGCTTATGTGGGCGGTTCGGACTATAGGATGTTTATGTATGACATGGTGACTACCGGCCGGCGTCAGGTGGGTTCCACCATAAAGCCCTTTCTCTACTCACTTGCTATGGAGAGCGGATATTCACCGTGTGATCAAATAATAAATCAGACTCAGACCATATTGACGGAAGCGGGTCAGATCTGGCGGCCCAGAGATGACGGCAAACAGATGCTTGGCGAACTCGTGACCATAAAATGGGGCCTTTCCAGATCAAACAACAACATTACGGCATATCTTATGAGCAAATTAAGCCCATATGCATTTGTCGATCTGCTGCACGAATACGGACTGAGAAACCAATCCATAGAGCCGGTCCAGTCCCTATGCCTTGGAACTTGTGACGTTTCGGTTCAGGAGATGGTCAGCGGCTATTCCGCATTTCCGAATCGAGGAATACGTACAGTTCCATTGTATGTCACACGCATTGAAGATTCCGAGGGTAACTTGCTGGCACAGTTTTCGGCCCGCAGCAATGAGGTTATAAGTGAAGAGACATCGTATAAAATGATAGATATGATGCGTGCCGTGGTGAATGAAGGGACTGCCATAAGACTTCGCAACGGTGGGACATATCCGATAATCAGTAAGATGGACTGCGGCGCCAAAACCGGTACTACCGATAACCATTCTGATGCATGGTTTGTGGGATATACCCCTGATCTGGTAGCCGGATGCTGGGTGGGCGGAGAGGACCGCGACATACACTTTGATACCATGGAGCATGGACAGGGTGCACATGCGGCGTTGCCTTTATGGGGTATCTTCATGGAGCAGGTCTATGCCGATTCTTTAAATCTGGGTTATTCGCCGAGTGCAAGATTTGAAATGCCTGAGAATTATGATCCTTGTGCTGAATATCCAAGCGCTGCCGAGGAACCCGACAGTTACATTATAGAACGATTCTGATGGAATTTGTAGCAATTATACCTGCCCGATACGCTTCAACGCGCTTTCCTGCCAAACCTCTTGCTCTGCTTGGCGGGAAACCGGTTATCATATGGGTGTGCGAGCAGGCATCGAAAGTCTTCGACAACGTCTTTGCAGCTACCGATGACAGCCGTATATTTGATACGGTCCAATCGGGCGGTTTCAACGCAATCATGACCCGTGAGGATCATTTGAGCGGGACAGACCGTTGCTATGAAGCTTATTTTAAATGTGGGGTTAAAGCCGATGTGGTTGTTAACATACAGGGCGATGAGCCGTTTGTTCAGCCGTCACAACTGATTACTTTGAGAAACCTTTTTGATGATCCGCAGACCGATATTGCGACCCTGGTAAAGCCATTCCTGCCTGAAACGCCATTTGAAAAGATTGCCAATCCCAATAGTCCAAAGGTGGTGGTTGATAACAGGATGAACGCCCTCTATTTCAGCCGCAGCGTAATCCCGTACTTTCGCGGAATACCGCAGAATGAGTGGGCTTCAAGACATACCTTTTATAAACATATAGGGTTATATGCTTTTCGCACCCATGTGCTGGAAGCCGTGACAAAGCTGCCTCAGGGACAGCTTGAAAAAGCCGAGAGTCTGGAGCAGTTGCGCTGGTTGTCGGCAGGTTTCCGTATTAAGACCGGTCTGACCGATGTTGAAACCATCGGGATAGACACTGTTGATGATCTGGCTGCGGCCGAAAGTTTCCTTAAAAAGAATCTGATATAATGAAGAGGCAGATTAAATATAGTGCGGTTCATGCATGGGTAATGCGTGTAACCGTGGCTATTATTACGCTGACGGCGGTCTCTCTGTCGCAACTGTCAGCAGCAAAACCTGACAGTCTGAAAACAGATAGGAGAAGTCAGTATCTGTTTGATGACGGATCGGTATATACAGGACAGAAAAAACTGGGAAAACCATCGGGAGCGGGCTATACGGAATATGTTAACGGAGACTATCATGAAGGAACTTATTTGAAAGGTCTTCGTGAAGGCGGGGGAATATACCGTTATGCCAACGGCGACATCTTTACAGGTTCCTGGAGCCTGAATGTTCGTCAGGGTGAGGGTGAGCTTAGATACTCATCCGGCGATATCTATAAGGGCGGCTGGGAAAACGATTGCCGCTCGGGTAAGGGAGTCTATTTTTGGAATGACGGCTCATATTATTCGGGTGAGTGGTCCAATGATATGCGTGAAGGCAACGGCACTATGGTCTGGGCTGACAGTTCTGTCTATCGGGGCTCATGGTCCAAAGGTTTGAAAGAGGGTCAGGGCGAGTATTCATCTGCGGATTATTCATACAAGGGCGGCTGGAAAAACGACAGGGAGAACGGTAACGGCGAGTGCCGGTTTGCTTCGGGTGACTCTTACCGCGGACAGTTCCGGGACGGCAAGATTACCGGCAGCGGAAAATACTCTTTTGCCAATGGTGACAGGTATGAAGGTTCTCTGAGGAATGGTATGGCCGATGGCAAAGGTGTCTTCATTTGGGCCGACGGCTCCCGATATGACGGCGAATGGAATGAGAACCGCCGTCAGGGTACAGGTCAGATGAAATGGGCTAACGGAGACAGCTACTATGGCGAATGGCAGAATGACAAACCGTGGGGTGAGGGCTCTATGAGCCTGTCGGACGGCAGCAAATACAAAGGAGGGTTTACCGACGGCGTGGTGGACGGTAAAGGCATAATCGAAGAGGCCGACGGTACACGCCTTGAAGGAGAATTTAAGGATGGTTTAAGGACCGGAACATTCACCGTTCGTGACAAATCGGGAAAGAATATAAGAACAATAATCTATTGACGACAATGATACTCGACACATTAGACAGAATTGCGGAATATGAATATCCCGGGCGAAGGACATGCTCCGTCTATAACGGAGAACGGAATCCGGAAACTTATAATTAAAATTAGGAAGTCATGTTGAAATTAATAAAAAATGATCCGTGGCTCTCACCGTACAGCCACGCTATTGAAGGCCGTCATAACTATGCAGTATGGCGCGAGAACCAATTAACGGGCGGGAAATGTAAGCTCTCCGATTTTGCCCAAGGCCACAAGTATTATGGTTTGCATAAAGAGGATAAAGGCTGGGTGTTCCGCGAGTGGGCCCCTAACGCTACCGATATTTTCCTTGTGGGCGATTTTAACGATTGGCAGGAACAGGATGCATACAGACTGCAGCGCCTGAACGACAATGGTGATTGGGAGGTACACATGCCTTACAATCTACTCAAGCATGGACAGCATTATAAAATGCGTGTCAAGTGGGACGGAGGGCAGGGTGACCGTATCCCGGCCTGGTGTCAAAGAGTGGTACAGGACCATGGCACAAAAATATTTTCGGCTCAGGTGTGGGATCCTAAGAACGATTTTAAGTTCAAGACAAATAAGAGATTCAAACCAAACAGATCGCCTCTTTTAATCTATGAGTGCCATGTCGGTATGGCTCAGGAAAAGGAGTCGGTGGGGACATATGTTGAATTCAGAGAAAAGATCCTTCCGCGTGTTAAGGAGGCCGGCTATAACTGCATACAGGTAATGGCAATTCAGGAACATCCTTATTACGGCAGCTTTGGTTACCATGTATCCAATTTCTTTGCCCCCTCATCACGTTTCGGCACTCCCGAGGAGTTGAAGGAGCTTATTGACGCTGCACATGGTATGGGTATATCGGTAATAATGGATTTGGTGCATTCACATGCAGTCAAGAACGAAAATGAGGGGCTTGGCAATCTGGCGGGTGATCCCAACCAGTATTTCCTTGCGGGTGACAGACGTGAACATTCGGCATGGGATTCTCTCTGCTTCGATTACGGCAAATATCAGGTGCTCCATTTCCTGCTTTCCAATTGTCGCTACTGGTTGGAGGAGTTCCGTTTTGACGGATTCCGTTTTGACGGAGTCACTTCGATGCTCTACTACAGCCATGGGCTGGGCGAGGCCTTCTGCAATTATGACGACTACTTTAACGGCCATCAGGATGATGAAGCCATAGCATACCTGACCCTTGCCAACAAGCTCATTCACGAGTTTAGACCAAATGCCATAACCATAGCCGAAGAGGTCAGCGGAATGCCCGGTCTGGCCGCACCTTTTAAGGATGGGGGGATGGGCTTCGACTACCGTATGGCTATGAACATACCGGACTATTGGATAAAAATCATCAAGGAGAAGAAGGATGAAGACTGGTCTATGGCCGGAATTTTTTGGGAAGTTACCAACCGTCGCTCCGATGAAAAGACCATTTCATATGTTGAGAGTCATGACCAGGCCTTGGTGGGTGACAAAACCGTAATTTTCCGTTTGTGCGATGCCGATATGTACTGGCATTTCTCCAAGGATGCCGTGAATGATACAATTTTGAGGGGTATAGCTCTGCACAAGATGATACGGCTGGTGACCGTTTCGACCATAAACGGCGGATATCTCAACTTCATGGGCAACGAATTCGGTCATCCCGAATGGATAGATTTTCCTCGTGAAGGAAACGGTTGGAGCTACAAATATGCCAGACGTCAGTGGAGCCTTGTCGATAATAAGCTGTTGGCATATTGCTGGTTAGGCGATTTNNAAAGTAGTTGAATATTGGCACAATGACGGCGATCAGGTATTGGCATTCGGACGCGATGATCTGGTATTCGTTTTTAATTTCAATCCTTCAAAGTCATTTACAGATTACGGTTTTCTGGTACCGGCCGGAAAATATCTTATTCAGTTAAACAGTGACAGCAGCGAGTTCGGAGGTTTTGGTCGTGTTGATGACAGCCAAGAACATTTTACAATACACGATAAGCTGTACGAAAAGCATGGCAAGGAGTGGCTCAAACTTTATCTGCCTTCAAGGACTGCGCTTGTACTGAAAAAGTCGGATTCTGATGGAAAATAGAGAAAGCAAAGGTATTCGCATAATGTGTCTGGTCATATTTTTGACCTTCACATTATCTTGGCTCATGTTTTTCCAACGAGACCTAATGTCTGCTGCTATGACAACATTGTCAAGTGACAGATCAAGCTCTTATGCCTGTTTTTTTGTCTCGGTATTGCTTATATTTTTAGTTTTACTGCCTGTACCTATTATAAATTCCATTTTCAAGTTCCGCAACGGACTTTATGCCGCCAACTATACCTTATCGGCTTTTATGCTGGGTGCATTTACCGGTTATGACGGCAACCGGTTTTTCGGACAGTCAGGGAAAGAGTGGATTATATCGGTTTGCTTTGTTGCTGCCATATTTATATTCTCTGTAATAAAATCTTTTTCTGTCCGCTCAAACACCCCTGACAATCCGCGTAAGATTTCAGATAATCTGTTGATTATGACGCTGCTTTTCTGTTTGGCTGCGTTTCTTGGGAACACCGATGAAAACCTGCACCGCAAGCTCAGGATAGAACGGTATCTGTCAAAAGGTCAATATGAAAAAGCTCTTCAGGTGGGCTGTAACGAAGAAGAGACAGACTCGGACATAACCCTGCTGAGAGCAAAGGCAATGCTCTTGCTCGATGCCGATAATCCTGGCAGCGGAACAGGCGAACATCTCTTTGCCTATTCTATACGTGAACCTAAACTCCTCTCTTCAGGTCTGTCAAAACTTTTGTCTGATCCTATGTATGACAACGTTACTGTCAACATTGCCAGGGCTTTGGTTGATTGTGATATCTATACCGCCGACTCCCTTATTATGCCGTTTCTCCGGCAAGGCAGACTGCCTGCGTATTATATGCAGGTGCTGGTGCTTAACGAAAGCACCGATGCCGCCGCCCGTTTTCCTGAGGAGTTTGCCAAAGAGAAAGAGAGATTTGACCTTTTTGTTGAGACTTTAGAGCGTATGAAGAATGACCCGATGCTCATTCGTGCCAACAGCACCTACAAGGAGTACGGTAAGACCTATTATTGGTATTACGAGTTTAGACATACTTATACAAACACGTATTGATTTTTATGTTGCATAAACAATTTTTTGAAAACTCCAAATTTNNTTTTTTTTTGCATTTAACAATATTTAACATAACTATTTTTATTAGCCCGCTTCTTTTTCATAAAATTGTATATTCATAAAATTTGTTCAACATGAAAAAGAGATATTTTAATCTTTTTGCAACTACTATAGCGGTAGTGTTTGCAATGTTGTTCACCTCCTGTTCGGGTGAACTTGATGATAAGCGTCAGTTAGATTTGTCCGGAGAAACTGTCAGCGTTACCTTGAATGCGTCGAGTTTTGACTTTGTTACCTCGCCAATGACTAAAACGGGCGTTGTGTCCGGTCTTTACGGAGTTCAGATAACGGACTGCAAGAGCAATAAGGTGCACGCCTGTTGGTTGACCGAAGATCTGTCTGATCAGTCCTTTAAGCTGATAAAAGGCGCTACTTACAGAGTCCTCGTGGTGTTTGTTCCTGACGGCAAGAATCTCCTTGAAAGCAAAGACGGCGTGTATGGTCCTCCATTCATGCAGAACCCTTATTCGGAATCGCCGGTTTTAGGTCATGATATATATTACGGCGATATCTGTAACATAAATACTGCCAGATATGGCCGTGCTCAAAAGAAGGGTCAAAGCAGTTCGGATCTGCAGTCCAACATTTTGAATGACGTTGACATATATTATGGCGGAACCGAGATAACGGCCGATTCGGATGTTACTCTTGACATCAATCTTTTCCGTTGCATGTTCGGTCTTGACATTGAGGTGTTGAATTTCACGGAAGGCAAGATCCATATCTATGAGTACTATTACACACACCACACATACGCCACGTTGCGTAAGATCAATGGTGTCATCTACACGCTTACCCCGTCTGAGAACCGTCTGGACAAAGCTCTTGAGTTGGTTATCATGCCTTTTTACGAAACATCCGATGAGAGTTTTCAGAACTATAAATCCCCGCTAAACCTCCATATAGACTACGAGTACCCCGACGGTACTGTAATCACACTGTTTGAGAAGGATGTTAAGGTTAGCCGTATGGTCAAGTACTCATTCTCGTTTGATCTGGAGGAGGTTCTTAAGACCGCTACCGGCGGCATGAACATAACCATCAGGGAGGAGGAGTGGCAGTACTCAACCCTTGACGATGCCGCCCCGAAATGGACTTGGCCCTCGAATCCGTTCGGAAACGACTGACCTTTTAATTGTAATCAGCCGATTTATCGGTTTACCGAAAACAGATTAATAACAATTTAAATACAGAGCAAAAATGAATACGAGAAAATTATTTGCTTTAATAGCAGTTGCAAGTGCTGTATTAGGTGTTCTGTTTCTTGCCTGTGACGATAAAAACAAAATAGGAATAGAAGATGAAACTTCAATCGTTGAAGATCAAAATATCATCTATTTAAAGTCATCGTTGGGCGGCTGTAACAGCAAAACACTGGAAATGATAAAGAGCGATGGAGACGATGTCAGGTCCGAAGATAAAAATGATACTACGATAATTCAAATTCAGAAGGACACATTGACTATTCAAGTAGGTCTGAATTACATCTGCTGTGCACCTTTTGTTACGGATTGCGACATTGT
>DDLZ01000038.1:3950-10027 GCA_002340405.1 Bacteroidales bacterium UBA2559 | reverse complement strand
CCATATATTCAATTTTTTGCTCGAAGGCGAATGTAACACATTTATCCTTTCGGCGCAAAGAGATGGGGAAGGTTCTAATCCCCTCCCCTCTCTTTGTCCGAAAAAAATATGAACAAGTACCTCCGCAAAAAATTGCGTTTACTAATAGAATTTAAGCGGTTTTGAAGAAATCCTTCGGGAGAAACCGGAAACAGACAAATTCTGTATTCAAATTCAGGGAAACGAGGCCGTAGGGGCAGATGGTTTTCCGGGTTAAATAAACCACAGTCTTAGGATATAAAACATGAAAAATAATACATATCTTTGCAAATCGGATAATCATAAACCGGAAACGTAATGATGATTGATTCAATACGGGACATAATATGGCGTGAGTCCCAAGCTATTTTGAACATACCTGTAGGGGATGAATATGAGAAAGCCGTGGAACTGATAGTTCGTCAGGTTCACGAGTTAAAGGGTAAGCTTATCACAAGCGGAATGGGAAAAGCCGGACAGATAGCCATGAACATTGCAACCACATTCAGTTCAACCGGTACACCTTCGGTCTTTCTGCATCCCAGTGAGGCACAGCATGGCGACCTTGGTATTCTTCAGGAGCATGACCTGTTCCTTCTGGTTTCCAATTCAGGCAAGACCCGAGATATATTGGAGCTGGCAGACTTGAGTCGCAGGCTTGATCCGACGCTTAAGTTCATTGCGCTTACCGGAAATACCGACAGTCCTCTTGCACGATTAGCCAATGTTGTTCTCTCGACAGGCAATCCTGAAGAGGTCTGTGCTCTGGGACTGGCACCGACAACAAGTACTACCGTTATGAATGTTATAGGCGAAGTTTTGGTGGTTGAGACAATGAAAAAGATAGACTTTACTGTAGAGGAGTATAATAAACGCCATCACGGCGGTTATCTTGGACAGTGTTCACGCAGACTTTTATGAGACGCATTTACGGTATAGGCGAAACCATCTATGATATTCTTTTCCGTAACAGACAACCTGTAGCGGCCGTTCCCGGCGGCTCTGTGTTTAACGGATTGATATCTTTGGGACGTACCGGTTTGGACTGTACCTTCATTACCGATATAGGGGCTGACAGGGTAGGCGACTATATTCTCTCATTCATGCGGGAAAACGGCATTAACACCGATTACGTATCCTGTTATCCGGGAAAGAAGACGGCTGTTTCGCTTGCTTTTCTCGACGACAACAATGATGCCAGCTACAGCTTTTACAAGGATTATCCGAACAGCCGGCTGGACTTTGAAATGCCTCCGATCCAAAAAAATGATATTGTGGTTTTCGGAGCATATTTCGCCTTAAATCCGGTACTGCGGCCCAAAGTCGGGCCTTTTCTGGAATACGCCAAATCACAGGGGGCCGTCATGTACTATGACCTGAACTTCAGATCCGGCCATTCACACGAGGTCGAATCCTTAAAAGATACTTTCAGACAGAATTTTATGCTTGCCGACATAGTGCGTGGCAGCCATGAAGATCTGATCAACCTGTTTGGTCACGATGATGCCCAGGAAATATATAATAAACAAATCTCACCTTACTGTAAACTGTTCATCCGGACAATGGGCCCTGAGGGGGTGACTGTAATTGACAAGGGTATCGAATACGGATTTGACTCTATCAGAATTGAGCCTGTAAGCACCATCGGCGCCGGTGACAACTTCAATGCGGGTATTGTTTACGGTCTGATCAGGGAAAACATTACCGGACAGAACATTGACAGCATGGATGATGAAACATGGTCACGACTTGTCGGATATGGGATAGCGTTTGGTACCGAGACATGTCTTAACCTCTCAAACCATGTCAGCCATGACTTCGCTGAAAAATACAGATTATAACTTATGAAGGGGAAAAACAGCGGTTTCATCATTCTGAAAATGATAAAGTTTGACGTAGATTTATTCCCGTTTAGATTGTAAAAGGTCTGTTAAAGTTGCTGCATGTCGTGCAGACGTCTGTAATGACCGTTCAACATGATCAGTTCTTCGTGTGTGCCCCTTTCCACTATACGTCCCTCATGCAGAACGCAGATTTCATCGGCGTTTTTGATTGTTGACAGCCGATGTGCTATTGCAATTGTAGTACGGTCTTTCATGAGTCTTTCAAGAGCCTCCTGTACCAGTCGTTCGGATTCGGTGTCAAGAGCGCTGGTAGCCTCGTCAAGAATGAGCACCGGCGGATTCTTTAGTATGGCTCTGGCTATGCTGATGCGCTGTCTCTGTCCGCCTGAGAGCAGACATCCGCGGTCGCCTATCATGGTGTCGTAACCGTGCTCCGTATCCATTATGAACTCGTGGGCGTTAGCTATTTTGGCCGCTTCGACCACCTGTTCGCGGGAAGCGTTGCTCACTCCGAACATAATATTGTTATAGAATGTGTCATTGAACAGTATTGCCTCCTGGTTTACATTACCCATTATTCCACGTAACGACTTGAGCGACATGTCGCGCACATCTACTCCATCGATGGTTATTGAGCCTTTACATACATCATAAAAACGTGGCAGTAGGTCCACCAGTGTTGATTTTCCTGAACCGGACTGCCCTACCAGCGCCAGTGTTTTTCCGCACGGAATAGTCAAATCAATATCACTCAAAACCTCCCGTTCTCCGTCGTATGCGAATGAAACGCCGTTGTAACGGATTTCACTCTTCAGTTCCGGCACGCCAACCGGAACGGCCGGATCGGTGATATTGTTCTCAGCCATCAGGATCTTGTCAATCCTTTCAATCGAGGCCAACCCCTTGGGTATGGCATATCCTGCCTTTGAGAAATCCTTTATGGGGTTGATGACACTGTACAGGATGGTCATGTACCATATAAAAGTTGAAGCGTCAATGGTGGCTCTGTTGCCAAGGATCAGAGTGCCGCCAAACCATAGTACCACAACAATTAGAGTAGTCCCCATGAATTCGCTGACCGGATGCGCCAGTGCCTGACGGATATGGACCTTATTCGACGCTTTGCGAAGCTGATCGCTGCTTTTTGCAAACCGTTTTGACATCATGCCCTCAGCCAGAAACGCCTTTATGACCCGAAGCCCGCCTAAGGTCTCCTCAAGTTGCGACATGGTATCACTCCAGAAGGACTGAACCACTAATGAGCTGGCCTTGAGTTTTCTTCCTATTGAGCCCATAACCCAAATAATAAGCGGACCGATGACCAGTGTGAATATGGTCATCTGCCAGCTTATAGCAATCAAAGTGGTTATATATACAATTATCAGGATAGGATTTTTTATAAGCATATCCAGAGATTGGGCTATTGAGTTTTCAATCTCCGATACATCAGCGCTCATGCGGGTAATGATATCTCCCTTGCGTTCCTTTGAGAAGAAGCTCATGGGCAGATTTAATATCTTATCATATACTCTGACCCTGATGTCACGTACCACACCGTTCCTTAACGGGACCATGATTGCCGATGCCCCGAAATAACATGCGGTCTTTAACAAGGTCATCACGATAAGTGTAAGCCCCAGAATCAACAGTGTACGGGATTCTCCGTAACGGTCAATAAAACCGGTAACTTGAAAAAAGAAGTCTGTCTTTAGAATCCGGAGCATATCTTTTGCACCTTCAGCCTGGGAAAGCGGAATGAATTCATACTCCTCGGTACTTATTTTGAACAGAATACGGAGAATGGGAACAATCAGGGCAAAAGAGAAGACGTTCAGTATGGCGGAAAGCAGATTGTATGAAATGCTGCCTACAAGATTTTTTCGGTAGGGTCTGACGAAACGTTTAAGGAAGGCGAGTAGCTCTTTCATTAAGCCGGAATGCTATGGTTTGCGCCGCGAAGGTACAAATTAAACGGCTAAAATAAGCCTCAATTGTATAATAATTAGGTAACTTTGCGCATGAGTTAATATGTTTTGCAAAAATGACTGAACGTACAAAACTGTTCTTAACTGCTTTACTGACTCTTTTTTGCATCGGATCAGCCGGTCGGAGTTTGGATTTCAATATACGCTCCGATGGTCTTTTAGACAACCGGGAATACAAGAATGACATGCTTCCGCAGACCATATACGGGCTTAGGATTATGCCCGAAGCAAGCTATTCAGACGGAAACGGCAGTCTGGCTGCGGGCCTTTCCGGAATATGGGAGTTCGGTTCCGATGAGTCTGTCACTCCCGAAATCATTTTATACTGCGGATATAACTCAGACAGATGGTCGGCATACTTCGGCAATATTCCGCGCCAAAGGTTGCAAAGAGAACTTCCTGAAGCGTTTTTATATGATTCCATCGCATTTTTTGAACCGCTGATAGGCGGTACGCTATTACAATACAGAGGAGAAATTCTGAGTACTGAGCTCTACTGCAATTGGTACAGTCGTCAGAGCGAAACCCGCCGTGAAGCATTTCGTATAGTCTGGGACGGCTATCTGGAGAATAAGTTATTCGGAGCGGGATGGTATGCTGCAATGACCCATTTTGCCAAACCCAAAGAGCCGGGTCATTTCATATATGATAAGCTCCAGCTAAATCCCTATGTCAGTCTGAACCTGGCAGACAAAAGTGATATAGGGCTCCGGTTAAGGGTCCAGGCCGGAATTTTGAGCTCGCTGATACGCTGCCGTAAGGACGGGCTGTGGCATACTCCCACGGGGTTTAAAGGTGATATTGAAGCCGGATGGAGAATGATTGAAGTTAAGAGCGTTGTCTATACCGGTGACCGCCAGATGCCTTTTCTTGATGACCCTGAAGCCGGCATGGCATTTCACCGTAGCGATCCTTTCTACAACCACACATTCTATAACAGGACGGGAATAGGGATAACCCTGTTTTCGGACAGCAATGTGGATTTCTGTTTCCGCTGGAATATGCACTTCACTCCGAACAGTCCGGTACATAACCAACAGCTTATAACGGTCAGATTCAATACCGGAACCGGCAGAAAACAGCGATGAAAGAGATGAAAAGAAGTGTTGTCATACTGTTTTTACTTATGATTGTTGTATCTTCTGTCAGTGCGACAACAATTGAAACCGAGTTTGATTCCGACTCGCTGTTAACGGAAAACCGGAATGCGTTTTCGGCGAGTCCTGCTGCGTTTATGACAAACAACATTCCATTTTCGGAAAACTATACAAACTCTCTGATTCAGCGTTCTGTCGTTTCGGGTGCCCTGTTTGCCACCGGTCTTCTATATAGGGATAACAATCTGAATGAACGTATAGTAAACGGAATGCAAAAGCCGATAAGTTCGACATCGGATTATGTGCAATATGGTCCCGCTCTGTTGATGTTCGGACTTAAGGTTTGTGGACTTGAGAGTCGAAGCGACTGGGGTAGGATGATTGTTACCGATGCCATGTCGGTCGGTATAATGGCTGCGATTGTTTATGGAACAAAATATATGATAAGCAGGGAGAGACCTGACGGCACTTCATTCAACTCGTTCCCTTCAGGACATACTGCCACGGCATTTGTGGCAGCTACACTGCTCCATAAAGAATATGGTGAAACAGTCAGTCCATGGTTTAGCGTGGCCGGATATGGTATGGCTACCGTTACCGGACTTATGCGTATTGAGACTAACCGTCACTGGGTTTCCGATGTCCTTGCCGGTGCCGGTGCCGGCATGTTCTCTTCTGAATTCGCATACAGCCTGAGCGACCTGCTGTTCAAAGAACGCTATCTTGGAAGACCATTGAAAAACAGAGGTGAATATTCCGACTGCAAATGGAGTTTTTCGTTAGCCACAGATTACTTCATAACCACAAAATACGCAAATGACGGATATGGACATGTAGATATGAAACCGGCTTGCACGGCAGGAATAGTTGCCACATACATGCCAGACCGGATTGGAGCTACCGTTTATGCCGGATTCACCAGGCTGAAATGGACCGGCAACGATTATATTTTCTTGCCGGATTATACCACCTTGCCCAACATACAGAATTTCGGGGCGGGAATCACAGCACGGATGCCGCTGACAGATATATTTACCGTTGATTCACAATTGCTGTTAGGCGGTTCATGCGGAAATGAATACAGCTTTACCACCGTTCAGGGAGACCCGTTGGAATGGACCATTCCTGACGGT
>DDLZ01000038.1:0-3839 GCA_002340405.1 Bacteroidales bacterium UBA2559 | reverse complement strand
TGAGGATTCTCTATCTGTTTACCGACATTGTATGGTTACTAATGTATCTCTGTCCTCCGCTCCGATACCGCCGTAAGATAGTCAGAAAGAATCTCGTAGCATCATTCCCCGAAAAAAGCCTGAAGCAGATCAGGTCAATCGAACGCCGGTTCTACCGGAATTTTTTGGATCAGATTTTGGAGAGTTTGAAAGTGGCATCTATGAGTGAAAGATGGATAGAGCGGCATGTTGAGATTGTCAATTATGAAAAGGTGCGCGAGCAGGTCGCTTCGGGTCACTCGGTTATGGTCTATATGGGACATATGGGAAATTGGGAGTGGATCCCCTCCTTGGCATTGAAATTCAAAGACATGGAGGAGTTACGTCCATATGTATGTCAGATATATCACAGACTGCAAAATCCTGTTACCGACATGTTGATGCTGAAACTCCGTGAAAAATATGGTGCAATAAGCATTCCTATGGCTCTGACATATCGGCAGCTTTTGGAATACCGGAATGAGGGAAAGACCTTTATTGTGGGGATGATAGCAGATCAGGTGCCGCTCTGGTGGAACATACGTTACTGGACATATTTTATGAACCAATATACCCCCGTCTTCACCGGCGCCGAGCGCATAGCGCGTAAAATAGCTCTGAAAATTTATTATGGCCGTACAACGCGCAAAAGTCGCGGTTATTACAGATATGAACTGATCCCGATGTACGAGTCGGAACCCGATGCAGAACCCTTTGCCATAACAGAAAAATTCACACGACTTTTGGAAGAGGATNNAAATAAAAAAAGATCCGCCACTATGGCTCTGGACGCATAACCGATGGAAACGCACATGGGAGGGGTTCCAGGAGTGGCTGGCCGAAAACGGCCTGGAAGACAAGAGCATCGGTGCCCGCTGAAAGAACACTGCTAAATGCTGAAAGAGCGCCGGTAAACAGGAACGCCGGTCACGGTGGTCAACGTGAATCTAGATCGTCATAGAGAGTTTGCAGGATTGCCTTTCCACGGTTCAGACGCAATTCATTACCGTCGCCTTCGACAAAGATGGTTTTCCCGGCGTTGTCATCAAAGATGGTAGTACCGGTGCTGTCAATCATACAGAATCCGTTAGTGAAGGTGTAGAAGGCAAAAGGGTATTGATAACAGTCGGAAAGCACATTCCGGCTGAACAAAAAATCGCTATGGTCTATTCCCATTTGTCCAAGCAGAGTTGCGGCAATGTCCGACTGATTCATAAGCTCCGTTACTGTTCGGGGTTCTGCTATCGCGCCACCCAACCATAGAAGCGGGATGTGGTGTACACGCGGAGTATGTAAAAAGCCATCTCTGGAATAGCTGAACCCATGATCGGAAACCATTATCAAAAGCAGATCGTCCCATACGTTTGATTCTTTCAGTCCTTGTACCAAAGCACCCATACAGCTGTCGGTATATGCGAACGAGTTCAGAATCTTGTCATCAAACTTGTCATAAGGCACCTCAAACGGCTCATGACTGCTAAGGCTGAGCATTCCTACGTGCCAAAGCGAATCACGGTTATCCTTCAGTTCGGAAAGCAGGCGTTTGAAGGTTATATCATCGTTAACACCCCATGCGTTGGACTTTCGTTCCGATACCGAAAAGTCAATATCCGATGTCAGTTTGCTGTAACCGTGACTCAGCAGCCAGCTTTTCATATTGGTGAAGTTTATGTCACCTCCGTACATGAATGAAGCCGAGTAGCTTTGCTCCACGAGCTTACCCGATATTGAAGGTAGTTTTGAACTTTTTGCCGGTATTTTCATGATTGATGTAACCGGCAGTCCGGGATGACCGTTCATCAGACAGACCATTCCCCTGTCGGTGCGGAAGCTGCCGGCATAGCAGTTGCTGAAGAATATCCCCTCTGTAACTAAAGAATCCAGGCAGGGCGTCACCCCCTCCTGTCCGCCCAAAGTGCCGATGAGTTCACTGCCAAATCCTTCAAGAACCAAGATCAGAATATTGGGACGCTCGGTTTTGAGCAGTTTTGGAGTTCCGCAATCGCCGGTGTTGAAGAGACCTTCAAACAGCTCACTGCGCCCGTCTTCATCAAAATACTCATACAGGGAGGCAAAGTCGTCGCTCTTACTTATTGAACTGAACAGGCTGAATGCGGGATTGACTGCCGAGTGGTTAAGATATTGGTCCTGACTAAAGTAGGCATATCCCACATTCATGGTTGATTCCCGCAATCCGCCTCTTATGGCAAGCAGCAGAGGGGCAATCAACAGCAGGAAGAAGAGAGTGACCGGCCATCGCATCAGGATAGGGGCGAAGGGCTCATCGAACGGTTTCAGAGCTCCCGATAAGAACCGATATATGATCCAGGCCAAGAAAATGACCAGCGCAAAACCCGCTACAGTCAGCCAAGGTGAGATGCTGGCAAAAGCTTCAACCGGACTGCTTAGATAGAAAAAGATGGAGGCGTCCAGTTTATATCCCCAAAAAGGATAAAGTGCCGAGTCACCGACAAATATCAGCGCCAACAGAAGTGCCACTATACCGTTATAGATTCTCCATATCGTCTTGACGTGACAGCGGTTGCACCATATTGCAAATATCACCAGCAGCAGCGGGATTATGGTCAGATATGCGGCGACCGAAAGGTCAACAGGCAGACCGTGCCAAATAACCTTGATCCAGTCAGTTAAACTGTAATCATGATCCAACCCACCCGTATAAATCATGAAGAGCGGTTTTTGAAGGATGAATATTAACAGAAGCCTCAGATAGTGTTCTGCCAGAGATCTTATTCTTACGTTGTATCCTCTTTTATTCGACATAATTATCCCTAAGTCTCATTTTCGGCCGAAATCAGCCGGAATCTCACCCCATTTTGAGGTGTCCCATTTCAGTATGGGGTTTGTGAAACGGTTCTCTCTGAGCCACTTTTCGGCGCTGTCAATCCTTTCAAATACCGCTTCCGTATTTGAGTCCCTTACCAGTTTCGTCTTGCATCGGCCTGCTTTTACCCACAGGATAGCGTTGTGACTGTCGCTGTAAACCGGCCAGTCCAGACCGCGGATTTTATATAGTGCCAAAGCGTGTACAATAGCCAAAAACTCTCCAATATTGTTGGTTCCAAGTTCGATCTTGAAGTTAAACCATTCCTGCCTGCTTCCGACATGCACCCCACGATATTCCATAACTCCGGGGTTGCCGCTACATGCTGCGTCAACGGCCAATGCATCCTGAATAGGAGATTCAGAACCCGAGAGTTTAACGGCCTTTGGCTTTGAACTGCGTGACGATCCAAAAGCTTCCTCGGCTTCGGCAAGAGTGTTGAACTTCTTGTACCTGGCACCGGGGAAGCCTATGATTCTTTTCCTACAGTCGTTCCAGTTGTCGTAGATACCTGGTTCGGCACCTACCCACACTACATAATAAGGCATAGTTGAAGTTATTCTACAACCCTTTGAAATGATCTATCATTTCGACAAGCAGGGAAGCAAAGTTTGACATAAAGAGCCTTATTGACATAGCCATAAGGATTATGCCGAAAAATTTCTTGAGTACATATACACCACCGGCACCTGCAATATGCTTGATTTTATCGGTATAGTGAAGCACGAAAAATACCACGACTATATTCAGAAATAATGCAACAATAATTGTTGACAGGGCAAACTCAGCACGCAAGGCCAGCAGGGTCGTAAATGAACCTGCTCCGGCTATAAGCGGGAATGCAATAGGAACTATGGATGCACCTGTAGGGGAGTCGTGTTTGAAGATTTGAACCCCTAGTATCATCTCAATGGCCATAATCATAAGTATCAATGAACCGGCAATTGCAAATGATGATAAGTCAACCCCAAATAGG
>DDLZ01000059.1:17161-18298 GCA_002340405.1 Bacteroidales bacterium UBA2559 | reverse complement strand
CACTTTACCTGTACATGCTTGTGTCAGAACGAAAGAGAGAGCCATTACAGCTATGCTTACGATTTTTTTCCTTTTCATTTTTTGAACATTTGAGCCGGCAGTTTTTTTAATGCCTTATTACATGAACCCCGAAAATCAGACAATAACTTTTAGGTAGCACATCACTGTCAGCTTACGGTTTTATAAATTCAGTTTAAGTCCGAGTTCCCAATAAGTAGGATTGAAATTCACAAGCCAACCTGATTTATCGGATTCCCAATCAACTATGGAGTATCCTATCCCGCCTAAACCGAGAAACAAACCAATTTTCGAAGAGATAAAATATGTCAGTTCCGGTAGAATTTCAACACTGAATAAATCGGGGTTTGAATCATCATTAGATGTGGTAGTTGTATAACCGTCATCGGAATCATAGACCATTCCGAGAATCTGGGATCTATATTTGGATTTAGCTTTTCCGTAGCTTAAATTCAAATTCGAATTAAAGTATAGTCTGTTTGCAACCGGATAATAGTATCCCAAATATATGTATGGCGCAAAGGCTTTTGTCTGTAACCACATAGATTCGACATGTAAAAATTTCTGCATCGATGTCGTAGCCAGTCGGTTCTCCTTATTCCACAAATAGTCAAGCCCTACACCGGCTACAAATCTGTCTGTCAGAAAAAATCCGATTGATGTTCCTAAAGTCACTTCTTTAACCTGAGCTACGGTTTGATTTGATGTCACTCCATTTTGTGATGTTGTTTTTGTGAAGTTACCATCGGCTGAAAATGTGATTCTTCCTTTTTCAACCTGTGCAAACAGGTTCACTGTTGTAAAGACAGCCAAAACTATAAGTAAAAATTTTTTCATTCTTGTGGTTATTTTGCTGTCACAAAGGTAGTTGGTTTTTTAAATATAACATCAAACAGGCTCATATTTTTTGTCGCTCACATGCGTATGCCTTGAAATTCTATTAGTTCCTAAAACCCGTGTTTTGCATTGTAATAGTCTATTGCTTTTTCCAGATCTTCACGATTCTCTAAAAAGGGGATATGCCCGACATCGCTGCCCCAAAGCGTCATATCGGGGAATCTGATGTTCATGTAGTGTTTGGGGCCGATCATCCAATCGGTATATCCATAGAAAAAGAGA
>DDLZ01000059.1:5630-17102 GCA_002340405.1 Bacteroidales bacterium UBA2559 | reverse complement strand
GAAGAATAGGCCATCTGAAGGATACCTCCAAACGAATGTCCCAGCGTCAGCCACTCCCCGATTCCAAGCGCCTCTCTGACCTCTTCAAAGTCCAGGATCATTCTCTCCAATGAGTAGTTGTTGTCTTTGGGCGACGATGAACGGCATACACCCCGTTGGTCTAAATAGATCATTTGAAAGTGTTGCTCCAGATAATCTCCGAAGAACTTCTCAAGCCAATGGCTACCGGAGCCGGGGCCGCCATGCAAATAGAGACAAGGCGTTCCAGTTCCCTTAACTTTTACATACAACCTCACACCATCAGAGGTCAGGATCTCTCTCTCCTGAGCCTGCCCTTGGATTGAAATACTTATGAGTAAAAACAGTAATAATGTTATTCTTCTCATTTTAAATTTAAATGTTTATACTAAGGTTTTTAGTTTGGCTCCTGTGGCTACAAAGAGGTGTTTATCTTCGGTTACAGGAACATCTCGCACCAGGTGAGGAAGATTTTAACTCCTTCCCTGCCATGCCTGGAGATGCTAGCGACAGCTTCATCGACCGTTTTCTCATGGCCGGGACGACTTTTGGAGAAGAATTTGTCGGCAAAGCATATCACCTTCTCTTCAAGCGACAGGGGTATCATGTCGCGATGAGGCAGAGGCAGATTGTGTGCTACGATATAGTCCAGCGAGAGGCCTGTGCCGGTATGTCGCTCACAGACAAGGGCATGACGCGGCAATCCCTCCCCGGCAAGCAGTTCCGCCCCAAGATAGCCGTGACATATATAGGGATGGGTGCCATGGCAGTGGATTGCGGGTGCATCGGTCAGATAGATGCCTATGTCATGGAGCATGGCCGCCTCTTCAAGGAAACGGCTGTCAAGTCCCAGCCGGGGATGAGCTGCGGCAATAGAGAGTGACCTATCGGCCACTGAACGGCTGTGTTCAAGTAACAGCTCTCTCAGCGGCCGATTGTCACTGTAGTGTTTGTCAATTATGGCATCCCATCTGTTGCACATCAGCGTATTGGACGGATCACAAACGAATAGGAGTGGTCTCCATAATGAATTTTGTAAGGCTCAAGAGGCGTAGCACCCCAACTGTTGACACAGGCCAGACCATACTGAGCATTATCGATGTGTACAACCGTAAAGGGACGCGGGGTCAGATCTCCCGCATGCAAGTTGCGCTTAGCCATACCCTCGTCAAGGTCCTCGGTCAGATAATTGAGCGAAGACATGCTGAGCGGAGCAGGAGCAGTGAATTCCAGTCCTTTGCCACTGGCATCAGTGACGCGCCACCAGCGCACATCGGTCTTATTACCCGTCTCCTGAGGACGTATGTAAGGATAATACTGTTCGGCAACCGTCTGCCGGAAAAGACCTATCCACTGCGAACTGTTGCGGTCACTGTAGTTCTCGATCGGTCCGCGGCCGTAATATTCCACCCGGTCATAATCGCCCTCCATTACCATTGTCATACCGAACCTGAAGAGGTCGGGATGGCGAGTTTCGGTATCCAGAGCCTTCATGGTCTGTTTGACCTCCAGCTGACCGTCAGGGCTGATGAGATACTCAAGGCTGATCTGTGAATTGGGAGATTCTATCTCATATTCCACTGAAATTTTGCCGTAACCATCTTCGACAGAGCATTTGAAGGAGGTTGTTCTGAGCTGCGGATTACGCCAGACAGCCATACGACGCTGCGAATTGGCACCGAAGTCGTTGTCGGTGGGAGCACGCCAGAAATCGGTCTTTAGGCTGTAACCGTTACGGGTTACCTGACGGCCGTCCACATCGATGTAATCGAGCCATCCGCTCCTCTTATTGAAGGTATATACAACGCCGGCAGCCTCCATGCTTACCCAAGCTACAGCCTCGTCCATCTTGACAGACTCGTCGGCCTTGACATCCCCGGCCGATTCGGCATAGGTGGAGAAGTCGTAGTCGGTAACGGCAAACTGGTTACGTGCCACAACGAAGTCCTTTGGAAGCAGAGGCTCAGCCTCGTTGAGCAGGAACTCAACTCCAAGCAGGATCTCCTTGTCGGCAGGAGCCTGTTTCAAAGCATTGGCAATGGCCGATACGGTGGTCTTGACACGCTGTTGGGCACCGATTTTTGGAAGTTTGTAAGTACCGCGGGCAAACTCAACGCCATCGGCAGTGAGTACATATTCCATACGGTAAGCCGAGAGGTCGATAAAGAAATTTTCATTATATATCTCAAGCTGACCCTTGCCGAGGTCAATGGGAGTTACCCAGATGTTCTGGTAGAAATACTGAGCCTCGTATGCATGCGGATTCCAGCGGCGGTCGGGGGCTATGAGTCCGTTACAGTTGAAATTACCGTCGCTTGTAGGATAACGTCCTTCATCGCCGCCATACTGGAAAATGACATTCCCCTCTTCGTTCTTGCCATATACGGCCTGGTCAACGAAGTCCCAGACGAATGCGCCCTGAACCGAACGGCAGTCACGGATTATGTCCCAATACTCCTTGAAGCCGCCAAGAGAGTTACCCATTGCATGAGAGTATTCACACAGGATCATGGGACGCGGGTCGTTGCCCCGCTCATGACGCTGCATTGCGCCGTAGTCGGCATACATCGGGCAATGGATGTCACAGTGGTCAGGTGAGTTGGTGGCGCCCTCGTACTGTACCGGACGGGTCTTGTCATACTCCTTGATCCACTTGTAGCAGGTCACAATATTCTGACCGTCACCATCTTCGTTTCCGATAGACCAGACGATGATTGAAGGATGGTTCTTATAGGTGATGACATTGGATTGGTTGCGCTCCAGATGTGCCAGCTCGTAGTCCGGGTTGCGGGCCAGAGGGTTGGGACCGTACATCATTCCGTGTCCCTCGACGTTGGCCTCGGCCACCATATAGATACCGTATTTGTCGCACAGGTCATACCAACGCGGATCATTGGGATAGTGGCTGGTACGGACGGCGTTTATGTTCATCTCTTTCATTATGGTGATGTCCTGCATCATACGTTCGAGTGAAACGACATATCCGTAGTCAGGGTCCATATCATGGCGGTTGGCACCTTTTATAAGGACAGGCTGACCGTTGACCAGCAGCTGGCGGTCCCTGATCTCCACCTTGCGGAAGCCCACTTTCTGAGGGATGACCTCAATCAGACTGCCGTCAGGATCGGACAGGGTAAGGTAGAGTGTATAAAGATAAGGTGTCTCGGCAGTCCATTTGTTGGGATTTTTGATGGAAGCCGATGCGGTAACGGCACCGTCTTTGACGGTCTGCTTATCGGACCAGACCTCCTTGCCTGAAGCGTCAACCAGCCTGAGGGCGACTGAACGGCCGTCGGCATTATTAAGTGAGGCCTCGAACTGCAGGACGGCATTTTTGTATGCGGCATCCAAATCGGTGGTTACGCGGTAATCGTCAATATGTGCCTGAGGACGGCAATAGAGGAATGCCTCACGCGCTATTCCGGTAAAACGCCAGAAGTCCTGGTCCTCGAGATAGCTGCCGTCACACCAGCGCATGATCTGCATAGCGAACAGGTTACTGCGACCGAATTCGACAAAATCGGTTATATCGAATTCGGCCTCCATCTTGCTGTCCTCGCTGTAACCCACATAACGGCCGTTGATCCAGACCTTAAGGTTCGATGTTGCCGAACCTATGTGCATGAAGATACGCTGACCTCTCCAGCTATCGGGAATGGTGATCTGATTCCTATATGAACCGACATAGTTGTTACGTTCGCCTATGTAGGGTGGATTTACAGGATGCTCATTGTTCCATGGATAGGTTACGTTGGTGTAGATACGGTCTCCGTAACCGTAAATCTCAAAGAGACCCGGCACTTGGAAATCATCCCACTTGCTGTCATCATAATCCATGGCCCAGAAGCCTTCGGGCCTGTCATAATAGTTTTTTACAAAGTTAAATTTCCAGGTTCCCTCGATAGACTTGAAACGGGCCGATTGGCTCTTTTCGCCTTTTTGGGCCTGCTCCAGTGACTCATAAGCGAAATAGTCGGCCACATCGGGCTTTTCATTTTCGCTGTTTACTTTAGGATCCAGCCATACTTCGTCAGCAAAAACCGGCAACAAGATAAGTTGCGCCAAAAAAATTAGAATTGATTTTCTCATATCATAAAAGCATTAATAATATTAGCAAGGGCAATAGTATTACCAACACAGGCATTAGAAATATCAGTATAAATACTAAAAAACAGTGTTCTTATTCCCATAAAAGTATCTTTTTGGTTAATAAAATGGTATAAATTAAGTTTCTGATGCGAATGTAACTGATTTTTGTCTTAATTTCCTATTTTAAGGACGAAATTAGTTACCTTTACCGCAAATTCCGCGTATATATAGAAGTGGTATATGCGTGCAGACGTACTTAGTTTTAAAACATGACATCAGTCAAAGGAAAAAAGGATAAACCGGCAGGCCTACTCTCTTTCAGGACTGTCTCGGACATACTGGCTTTGACTTTTCTTTGGGTTCTCGCATTCCTGGCACACAAATATCCGTTCATAAGGATTGAGAGCAAATCGCTGTTTCTCTACGACACTGATTTTTTGCTGGAGTCATTCCGCATTCCGGGCGGATTTTTGGGATGGGCAGGAGAGTTCCTGACACAGTTTTTGCACCATCCCTGGATGGGAACACTGATATGGGTGCTGCTCATCGCTCTGACCGTAAGGCTTGTCCGCAAAACCTACCCCGCCCTTTGCCGTTCCATATGGGCAGCCGCCTACATTCCGGCATCGGCAATGGCAGTTTACGCATTTGGAATAGGTTACGGCTATTTTCTGATGAAGTCCACCGGATGGTTCTTCGTACCGGTTTTGGGAACTCTTTACGCACTGTCGATAGTTTACCTTTTCGGCAAAATAAGAGGTCCGATGGCCCGATACGCCGTAATAATTGCAGCCACTGTAGCCGGATATGCTTTAACGGGAGCCTGGGCATTGGCCGGAACACTCCTTGCAGTACTCTCCCTGGCGGCAAATGAAGGATTCAGAAAAGCCGTCCCGTACATGATCGCGGCAGCGGTTATAGTGCTGTGCGTGCCGCCGGCAATGAAATATTTGTACACCACCTTCAGAGCCGATGAAATCTATACCGTAGGTCTGCCGCTATTGGATTATAAGAGTCAGATGCCGGTCCGACTGCCCTGTTTTACGGTATTGCTCTTTATGGCCATCGCCCCATTCATACGTTCCGGACTTCCTACAAAACTTTCTGACGGACCTTCCACTGACGGAAATTCCTCCGCCTCCGCCGGACGCCCTGCTGACAGAACACCTTCCGCCGAAAAACCCTCCATCGGGCTTCATTCCGTAAGACCTGCCGTTGTCGGAATCGCCACCCAGGCCGCTATCATAGCCGCATGCCTGTTTTCCATACTGGCTTTCAGCTACAACGACCTCAACTTCAGGACCGAGTGTGCAATGTCGGCCGCCGTTGACAGGAATGACTGGCAGGAGGTGGCCGATATATTAAAGAAGGCCGAAAGCAGTTCCGCAAAATCGGATGAAAGAGCCTATTCTGCCCGCTCCTCCCGCATCCTGAGGGCAACGGGACAGGCTGAGACCGATACGATAATCAAGAAATTTGACTCCCGGTTCTATAAGCCCACCCGACTTATGGTTCTCTATAAAGATATGGCACTGTTTTTAATGGGGAAAGAGGCCGATGAGATGTTCACATATCGGGACGGTGACAGAAAACAGAAGAGCAGATACCATATTCCCATGGCTTTCCAGGCCGGCAAACAGATCTATTTCTATTACGGCATGATCAATTACAGCCACCGCTGGTGCATTGAAGAGACGGTGGAGTACGGATGGAATTACGCGGCGCTGCAATATGACGCAATGTCGGCAATGATAATGGAGGAGTGGGATCTGGCCGAAAAATATATCTCCCTGCTGGAAAAGACTCTCTACTACAAAAAGTGGGCTGCAGAGCAACGGAAAATATTGGGCGACAGAGAGAAGATGGCAGCAGCAGAGCCCTACTCCAAAGTGTTGCCGCTGCTCTGTTACGACAGCCGTCTTTCAAATGACGAAGTCATGATTGAGCCCTTCCTGATGACACATTTCATATCGGATAGAACATTAAATGCCACACCCGAATTTGACAGGGCAACAATGATGTGGGCGCTCCGTACGCAGGACATCGGACTGTTCTGGGCATCGTTCCTAAACTATCTGGAGACGAACAAGCCCACAAAAATTCCCCGTCACTATCAGGAGGCGGCAGTAATGTACAGTGCGCTTGCAGAGGATACAGCCTTAAGCTCGCTCCCATTCGACAAGCAGATAAGCATTGGCTACGAACAGTTTATGAATTACACTAAGACAAATCCTGTAAGGAACCTGGAGGAGTCGGCCTATCAGTACTCGAAGAGATTTGGTAAGACTTTCTGGTTCTACTACTTTTTTATACGCGGACAGAAAACATTCTAAGCTTTATAAGCGCAGGCGATAACATTTTGAAAAATGAAACGATTCTACATATATATTACGGCATTTCTTTTAGCTGCATGCGGGTCAAATATGCCCGATGGTTACAGCAGTTCCGATTCATACCCCTCAATATCCCCCGACTACACGGATATAACCATTCCGGGGAACATAGCTCCCATGAATTTCAGGATAGAGAATCGGGGAGAACGGTATCTAACCCTGTTTACGGCCGGCAACACTAAGACTGCGGTGAGAGGAGATGTTGTTGCACCGAACAGAAAGCAGTGGGAAGACCTGAAGAGGGAGGGTAATATAGATGTGCAGGTTTTCGTAAAGGAGAATGGCTCATGGACGGGTTACAAACCGTTCACCATGACCGTTGCCGATGATATCGACCCATACATTTCATACCGCCTGATCCCCCCGTCGGTCGAGAGTTATGAAAGGCTCTCCATCAACCAGCGCGACCTTACATCGTTTAAGGAGAAGGTCATTTATGCCAACTCTATGGTTCAGCAAGGAGAGAGCGGCCAATGCATAAACTGCCACCACTACCGCAACTGGGAAACAGACAATATGCAGTTCCACGCCCGTCAGTTTCTGGGAGGGACCATAATCCTGTTTGACGGCGATTTGAGAAAGGTCAACCTGAAGACGGACTCTACCATATCGGCAGGAGTCTATCCGGCATGGCATCCCACCCACGACTACATAGCCTATTCGACCAACAAGACTCACCAGTCCATACATACGGCCGACTACAACCGCATTGAGGTGACCGATGAGGAGAGCGACCTTATTCTTTACGATATCAGGGCAAACGCCGTGAGCATAATAGAGAATGATCCCGACAAATTCGAATGTTTCCCTGCCTGGACGCCCGACGGACTTACACTATACTATGTGTCGGCTGACTACATTGCCCCGTTCGACAAGAATCGTATGAACCGGGTTTTTCTTGACAGTCACACCATTAAGTATGACCTTTACCGGAAACCGTTCAATCCCGACAGCCGCACCTGGGGACCGTCAGAACTGGTGATTGACGCCTCGGCAATCGGCAAGAGTATCACTCTGCCGCGCATATCGCCCGATGGGAGACATCTGATGTTCTCAATGGGCGACTACGGTATCTTCCACATCTGGCACAGAGATGCCGACCTCTACATGATGGATCTGAATGACGGGTCGGTGCGCAGCCTGGATGAGGTTAACAGCCCCGATGTGGAGAGCTACCACTCATGGTCAAGCAACGGACGATGGGTGATTTTCAGCACCCGTCGCGAGGACGGAGCCTATACCCGCCTCTACCTGACACACATGGATACAGAGGGGAATTTCAGCAAGCCCTTCGCCATACCGCAACGCAATCCCGATTTCAACAGGAATTTCATGTTCTCGTTCAACATTCCCGAATTCATGAAGGAACCCGTTACCGTATCGGCCGGCACGTTTGCAAAGTTCATAAAGGACAACGATGCCCAACCGGTATCATTCCAAACAAAAAAAGAGGAATAATGCTATGGTAAGGCTTTTAAGATTTACTGTTTTACTGTCGATGCGGTTCACAAGCTTTATCAAGCCTAACATAGTAAGGCTCCCGAAAGTCGCTCTCCTGCTGTCGCTCCCGGCATTCTGTTCGATGCCGGCCAGTGCCATTGACGCAGAGGGAAACTTCGTAGTGGTGATTGACCCCGGTCACGGCGGTANNAAGACCGATGTCTTTGTCGAACTGGAGCGACGGGGTGAAATCGCCAACAAGGCCGGCGCCGACCTGTTCGTATCAATCCACACCAATTCGGCAAAAAACAAGTCGGCAAAGGGAGCCGAAACATTTTTGCTCGGTGTAGAGGAGAACCGTACCAGCGCAAACCTGAGTGTAGCTATGGAGGAGAACAAGGCCATTCTGTATGAGAGTGACTATGAGACCCGATATGAGGGGTATGATCCGAACAGCTCCGAGAGCCTGATAATATTCGAGTTCATGCAGAATGAATACCAAAAGGAGAGCCTGAAGTTTGCCGACATGGTCCAAAAACAGCTGATCAGCCATGCCCGGCGTCCCGACAGGGGTGTTCATCAGGCAGGATTCCTGGTATTATGGAAAGCCGCCATGCCCAGCATTCTGGTAGAATTGGGATTCATATCGAACACAGAGGAGTGCCGTTACATGACATCCCAAAAGGGTGTCGATGAACTTGGTTCCAGCCTATACAGAGCGTTCGTCAAATATTTGGAGGAGTACCGTAAGCAGATGTCCAAGTCCGTAAATCTCTCTGCCCCGGCCAGTGAGTCAGGCAGTGTTGCCGGCGGCAACAAACCTGTCTTCAAAGTTCAATTCATGATTAGCTCCCAACCGCTTCAGAGCGATGACAACCGCATAAATAATCTGCCTGACGTAGATTACTACAAGGAGAATAATCAATACAAATATGTATGCGGCAAGACATCGGATTATGAAAGCATACTTAAGCTTCAGACCGAGGTTCGCAAAAGGTACAAGGACGCATTCATCGTAGCCTTTCTTGACGACAAAAAAATAGGAGTCAGAGAGGCACTGGATCTTATAGCAGACAAATAAGCCGGAACCCCTGACGGGAAAACGGGAACGACCGAAAATAATCCCGGAGCTCCCGAATTTATAGCAAACTAATGTGTTAAAGTATAATTCAGATTGTTAAATTGTGTAAAATATTGATGCTCTCTTTTGGCATTGATTGTTTTTCTAAAATAGACTTTATCTAAATAAAAACACTTGAATTTTTTTCAATTTATGTTGTCCTCCCCCTTTCTAAAGCTTTCATAAAAAGGGGTCCTAAAAGTTTTAAGTAAGTAGCGAAGAAAAGTTATCAACAGGTTAAATGCTTTATTTACAAGCACTTCTATAAAGTCAATAGCTTTTTTTCAACGTTGAAAAAGGGATTTGTGTAATACCTTATCTAACAAATGATTACAGAAAAGATAAAAAGCGTCTTTTATTTGTCGCTTGTTTAATTCAAATAAGATTCCCAATTTTGCAATTCTGATTAAATAACAAACTCTAACTAAAATAATTAAAAAAAATTTATGTCGGGGACAGAATTGATTCAAAAATGGGACAATTGCCTGGTCTTTATCCGGGACAATGTTTCTGAAGCAGTTTATAATGCTTGGTTCACCGTCATAAAACCAATCAGTATGGAAAACGGTGAGTTGACTGTACAGGTTCCCAGTGCATTCGTATATGAATATCTTGAGCAAAATTGTCTTGATGTATTCAAGGCGGCTCTTACAAAGGTGTTCGGTCGCGGGACAAGACTTATGTACAGCATACTCACCGATAAAGATAATGATATCAGTCAGGACATCAGCTCTACCAATACACCTGCAAACGGGATAAAAGGTACCCGTGCTTTGAGTAATAAAGCTCCGCTGGTATCGGAACAGCCGCTTGTCCAGGACCTCAACCCCCAGCTTAACCCCAAATACCTTTTTGAGAATTTTGTCGAAGGTTCAAGTAACAAGCTTGCGCGTACCGCAGGTGAGACCATAGCGCTCAATCCGGCAAGTACGGCTTTCAACCCGCTTTTTATCTATGGCGCATCGGGCGTGGGCAAGACCCATCTGGTAAATGCCATAGGCATGAAAATACGGGAGCTGCACCCCGACAAGAGGGTGCTCTACGTATCGGCACACCTGTTCCATGTACAGTATGTTGATGCGGTAAGGAACAATAACGTAAATGATTTCATCCATTTTTACCAGACCATTGACGTGCTGATAATAGATGATATGCAGGAGCTGTCGGGATATGTAAAGACACAAAATACCTTCTTCCATATTTTCAACCATCTGCATCTGAACCGCAAACAGCTTATAATGACCAGCGACCGTCCTCCCAAGGATCTGAAGGATCTGGCAGAGAGACTTATAACCCGCTTCAAATGGGGTCTGGTTGCTGAGCTTGAAAAACCTAACTTGGAGCTTAGGAAACATATCCTGCTCGACAAGACAAGACGGGACGGACTCAGGTTCCCCGAACAGGTGATAGAGTACATTGCACAGAACGTAACTGAAAATGTGCGTGACCTTGAGGGGGTGGTGGTCTCAATTATGGCCCATGCAACTATATACCGAAAGGAGGTTGATCTGGAACTTGCCAAACAGGTTATTGAAAAGAGTCAGAATCACGAAAAGAAACCCATCACTATTGAGGGTATAATAAACAAGGTGTGTGACTACTACAATATTTCACCCGAAGCAATTCAGACAAAGTCACGCAAACATGAATTGGTGCAGGTCCGGCAGATAAGCATGTATCTGGCTAAGAAATATCTGGATTTTTCAACATCGAAAATAGGCTTGTACATAGGAAAACGGGACCACGCTACAGTGCTGCATGCCTGTAACATGGTACGGAACCAGTTGGAAGTTAATCGGAATTTCAGAAGCGATGTGGAGAATATAGAGAGCAGCCTGCAGCACTAAAATTAAGGCGCTGTATTCCCCGAGCGTATTCTCCAAATGTAGTTCCCCTAACGTAGTTCTTAGAGCGTATTCCCCTAACGGAATTCTTAGAGCGTGTTCCCCTAACGAAGCAGAGAGACCCGACGTCTTATTTAAAAACAGATTACGGCGCTGAAAGATGATTTTTAGCGCTCCAGTGATAGTGTAAAAGTTGATTCGTCGCAGACAATACCGAGTGGCGGATTTTCTTTTATAACCGTAACGGGAACGGATTTGAGTCTGTTACCGTAACATTCAATAAGTTTTTTAGCAATCTTTCCCGCCAGATGTTCAATAAGTTTGGAGGGAATTTCCATCTGCTCTTTTACAATAGCCGCCGCTTTCCCGTAGTCAAGTGTATCCTCAATATTGTCCGATGCGATTGCATTGGAAACATCGGCCTTCATGGTCAGGTTTACCCTGTACCAGCCGCCAGCAACGGCTTCCTGCGCCTCTACGCCATGGTAGGCGTAAAAGCGCAGACCGTTAAGCGATATCGTCTGTTCCAAGATATTCATGGCGCTAACCTCTATTTGTCCCGATACCT